>CAZPZQ010000359.1:0-3283 GCA_964590745.1 uncultured Mycobacterium sp.
TTGATCGTGATCGGCTACCTGCACAAGCTCATTCGTGACGTGCCGAAGCCGGTCATCGCCGCGGTCAACGGGCTTGCCATCGGCGGCGGCCACGTCCTGCATGTGCTGTGCGATTTGTCGATCGCCGCCGAACACGCCAAGTTCGGCCAGGCCGGCCCGAAGGTGGGATCCTTCGACGCCGGTTTCGGGTCCGCCTACCTGGCCCGGGTCGTCGGCGAGAAACGGGCCCGGGAAATCTGGTATCTGTGCCGGCAATATGACGCTGCCACCGCAGAACGCTGGGGTCTGGTGAATTACGTGGTGCCGGCCGACCGTCTGCTCGACGAGGCCAAGGCCATCGCCGCCGAGATCGCCGCGAAGAGCCCGACCGCGTTGCGTTTCCTCAAGCAATCGTTCAACGCCGACACCGATCATCAAGCCGGCCTGAGTAATTTGGCGATGTCGGCGCTGGAGGTCTTCGTCCATACCGACGAGGGCGTCGAGGGCGCCCGGGCGTTCGCCGAGAAGCGCCCGGCCGACTTCGGCCGTTACGTCACCGCCTGACCCCGGAGAGGACCGCAGATGAGCACTAAACTCGCGCTGGTGACCGGAGCTGGTTCGGGCATCGGCAGGGCGGTCGCGTTGGGCTTCGCTGCCCGCGGCGATCGGGTGGTCGCCGCCGATCTCGACGAGGCGGCGGCCGCGGCCACCGCCAACGACCGCCCCGAACTGATCACTGCGCTGAAAGTCGACGTCGCCGACCACGCCCAGGTCGACGCGCTGCGCGACGCCACGCACGCCGAGGTCGGCGTGCCCAACGTGGTGGTCAACGCGGCCGGTTGGGACCGCACCGACCAGTTCCTCAATGCCACACCGGAATTCGCCGAGAAGGTGGTGGCGATCAACTACCTCGGCCCGGTGCACGTCTGCAGCGCATTCCTGCCGGGGATGATCGAGGCCGGCGGCGGCGGACGGGTGGTGAACCTGGCCAGCGACGCCGGCCGGGTGGGCAGTGCGGGCGAAACCATCTACGCCGGCGCCAAGGGCGGTGTCATCGCGCTGACCAAATCCCTGGCTCGGGAGATGGCCCGCTACCAGATCACGGTGAACTGCGTATGCCCCGGTCCGACTGACACCCCGCTGTTCGCGGCGCAGCCGGAGAAGCTGAAAGAGGCCCTGGTCAAGGCGATCCCGTTTCGCCGGCTGGCCCGCCCCGACGAGGTGGCTGCGCCGGTGCTGTTCTTCGCCTCGGATGCCGCGTCGTTCATCACCGGGCAGGTGATCAGCGTCAGCGGTGGACTGACGATGGCAGGTTGACGTCCTGCCCAAATCGTAGTCCGGGGATGCCAACTCGCTAGCACCTACTTCAGTGGCAGGAGAGCTGAGTTGAGGTTCACAGTTCATCGACCGCCCGGCGGCGAGGTCTCCCTGTGCTGGCACCGCCCGCCCGGCGGCAATGCTACGTGCAGCGTTCACGTCGGCGTTGCACGAGGCCGCGTCGCAGGCGTCGCACGCGAAGGCCGCTTGGCTCTTGCGGCTTTCGGGCGCGACATGCCCACAGGCGGAACATCGTTGCGACGTGTACGCTGCTGGGATCTGTTCGGTTCGGCCCGCAGCTTTGTCCTGAAGCCGGGCAACCAGCAGACCCCACGCGTGACGTCTGATCGAGCCGTTGAGGCCCCGCTTCTGCGCAACCCGCACACCCGGGTGGTCAACCGTACCGCGCGCGGAGCGCGTCATCGCCCGCACATTGAGCTTCTCCACTCGAATAGTTTCGAACCGGCGCGCCAGGTCGGTCGTCGTCTTCTCCACCCAATCCCGTCGCCGATCCGCTTCCCGGGCTTTGAGCTTCGCGATCGCCCGCCTGGTGTACTGCCGACGGTTGGAGCCGTGCGGGGCTGGCGCAAGGCGTTGCTGCAGCCGGCGCAAGCGAGTGATGCGGTAGGACTTCACGCCCGCGGGCACCGGTCGTGTCCAGCGGAATCGAACCCGCCCGACCCTGGGCACCCACCCGCGCCCGCAACGCCTGGTCAGCTTCCGGACATGGCTCGACTTCACCCCTACCTGTCGGAAGCCTTCATGGACGCCGGCCTTGCGCCACGAGGGGCGGCGATGGGAACCGACGAAGAAGTTCCGGATAGCTTGTGCGAAATACCGCAGCGCCTGTTGCTGTACCGTGTACGACCCAGCCGCCAACCAGCCGTATTCGGCACGGGCCTCACTCAACTGTGCCGATTGCTCGTTGTGTCCGGGGACGTGGCGACCCGGTTGCCAACACTGCTGCTGCTCTACTGCCCGATCCCACACGAACCGCGCATGTCGGCAATGCTCCAACAACATCACCTGCTGTGCTGGTGTGGGCACCAGCCGGAACCGGGACACACCCGCAACGTAGCCACGGCCACTGACAGCTCCAGAATGCCGGCGATCGCGCAGGTGAGCACCGCCGTTCCAGTCCGGCAGAAATGCCGTAGGTTGTAGGAAAGGGAAACCAAATGAGCACCAGCAGCACCCCGGCTTTCGACCCGCTTGACCCGCTAGCGCTGGACGGACTGCTCTCCAGCGACGAGTTGGCCCTGCGAGACACCGTGGCGAAGTTCTGCGCCGAGCACATCACGCCGTACGTCGCCGACTGGTTCGAGGCCGGCGACCTGCCGAACGCGCGGGAACTGGTCAAGCAGTTCGGTCAGCTCGGTCTACTCGGCATGCACCTGCACGGCTACGGATGCGGCGGCGCCTCCGCGGTGCACTACGGGCTGGCGTGCCTGGAACTGGAGGCCGCCGACTCCGGCATCCGCTCGTTGGTGTCCGTGCAGGGGTCGCTGGCGATGTTCTCTATCTATAACACCGGCTCGGAGGCGCAGAAGCCACAGTCGCAGCCGGCGATGGCAGCCGGTGAGCTGATCGGCTGCTTCGGCCTGACCGCACCCGAAACGGGATGCGACCCGGCGGCCATGCGGACGCGGGCGAAGCGCGACGGCGCGGATTGGCTTCTCAACGGCCGCAAGATGTGGATCACCAACGGCTCCATCGCCGACGTCGCGATCGTCTGGGCGGGCACCGATGACGGCATCCGGGGCTTCATCGTCCCCACCGACACCCCCGGATTTTCCGCGCACACCATCCACCACAAGCTGTCGCTGCGCGCGTCGATCACCAGCGAGCTGGTCCTCGACGATGTGCGGCTGCCGGCCGAGGCGATGCTGCCGCAGGCGGTCGGCGTGAAGGGGGCCCTGGCCAGCTTGTCCGAGGCGCGTTACGGCATCATCTGGGGCGCGATGGGGGCAGCCCGGTCGGCCTGGCA
>CAZPZQ010000360.1:0-3280 GCA_964590745.1 uncultured Mycobacterium sp.
GGGGCACAAACTCACCGCTCGACTGGTGCGCGCCCGACTGGACGCCGAACTGGTGGGCAACGTATCGATCCGGGTGCTCGATATCGGACGGCCGGACGCGTGGGAGGTGCAGGGCCGCGGCGAGCTCGCACTGGCCGTGCTGGTCGAGCAGATGCGCCGAGAGGGCTTCGAATTGACCGTCGGTAAACCGCAGGTGGTGACCAAGACCATCGACGGCAAGCTGCACGAGCCGTACGAGGCGTTGACCATCGACTGCCCGGAGGTCTACGTCGGTACCGTCACCCAGCTGATGGCCGCCCGAAGGGGCCGCATGGTGGAGATGACCAACCACGCCGCCGGCTGGGTGCGGATGGACTTCAGTGTGCCCAGCCGCGGTTTGATCGGTTGGCGGACGGATTTTCTCACCGAAACCCGCGGCACCGGTATCGCCAACGCGGTGCTCGACGGGTACCGGTCGTGGGCCGGTGAGATCCGCACCCGGCACACCGGCTCGCTGGTCAGCGACCGGGCCGGCAGCATCACCCCGTTCGCGTTGCTGCAGTTGGCCGACCGCGGCACCTTTTTCGTCGAACCCGGGCAGGACACCTATGCCGGCATGGTGGTTGGCGTCAACCCGCGACCGGAGGATCTGGACATCAATGTCACCCGGGAGAAGAAACTGACCAACATGCGGTCGTCGACGGCCGACGTCATCGAAACGTTGGCCAAACCGATCGAACTGGGCCTGGAGCAGGCCATGGAGTTCTGCGCACTCGACGAATGCGTCGAGGTCACCCCGGAGGTGGTGCGGGTGCGCAAAGTCGAACTGGATGCCACCACGCGGGCGCGCAGCCGAGCCCGCGCCAAAGCCCAGGCTTGACGACCGCTCACCTTCGCGCCGAGACTGCGGTGAGGCTGTGGTCGAGGAGCTTGGGTTCAAGGGGTGGTCGACCCTGGGCGCGGTCTCGGCGCCGTGACCGCAGTCTGGCCGCCGCGTTTGGGAGGTGCGCAATGGTCGATCCCCGGGGTCGTTGGCTGCGTCTGGGCGTCCTGGCCGGCACCGGTGTCGGGTCGATGGCCCTGGCGTCGACGTTGACCACGGCGGTCGCGTTCGCCGAAGATACCGCGCTGATCATGGGCGGCAGCGGGGTGCCGATACCGACCCGGGCCGACGTCGACACCGTCAACGAACTGTACGTGCACTGCGACCCACCCGCGTGCACCCCGCAGGCACTGTTCACCCCCGAGGGGCTGTACCCCTTCTTCGGGATCAAGGAGTTGCCGTTCGACACGTCGCTGGCCCAGGGCGTCACCATCCTCAACGAGACGCTCAAGCGTCAACTCGCCGACGGCGGCCACGTCACCGTGTTCGGCTCGTCACAGAGCGCCGACATCGCCTCGGTGGAGATGCGGAACATCCTCAACGGGTCGGCTGGCATCCAGCCGACCGTCGACCAGCTCAGTTTCGTATTAAGCGGCAACGAGATGAACCCCAACGGCGGTGCGTTGATGCGTTTCGACCTGCCGTTCGACTCGACCCCGTCGGTCCCGAGTTTCGGGATCACCTTCCTCGGCGCGACCCCGGTGACCGAGTACCCGACCGACATATACACCGGGGAGTACGACGGTTTCGCCGACTTCCCCCGCTACCCGATCAACCTGCTGTCCGACATCAACGCCCTGCTGGGCATCGTCTTCGTGCACGCTGCCAATCCCACTCCGGCCGAAGTGGCCAATGCGGTGCAAGTGCCGGTCGCGGCCGGATCCGAGGACGGCGCCACCACCTACTACATGATTCCGACCGAGCATCTGCCGTTGCTCGATCCGGTGCGCTCCATCCCCGGCTTCGGCCCGATCGTGGCCGACCTGTTGCAGCCGGACCTGAAAGTGCTGGTGAACCTCGGTTACGGCGATCCCGCCTACGGCTGGGTCAACGAAAACGCCGACGTGCCGACGCCGCTGGGACTGTTCCCGTCGCCGGGCGACCTGGAAAAGGTGCCCGCGCTGCTGGCCGCCGGCACCGAAGCGGGTATCCAGCAGGCGATCCACGACATCGAAGCTGACCTGCAAGACCCGTCACAGTTCTTTTCACTGGCGGACAATCCGATTCTGAACCTGCTGCACAACGGCCTGGTCGGAGTGGCGCTGGACGGCGGCAGCGGCGGCACCGGCGAAGGCCTGACCGGACTGGTGAACGCACTGAGCAGCGCTGCCGCGCAAGCGTATTCGGCGCTGCTTCCGGTGGCCGACGCGATCAACGCGCTGGTCACCACCATCCCGGCGTACGATGTCGAGGTGTTCGTCAGCGAACTGACCGACGGAAACCTGCTCGACGCGATCGGTCTGCCGGTGGCCGCCGACTTCGGGCTGCTGTCGTTTCTGAGCGGATTCGCCTTCGCGGCGGTCGGGGAGGGGTTGGCCGGTGCGGTCATCGATCTGCTCAGCCCGTTCGTCGACATCTCCACCCTGCTGCCGTAGTACTCGGCGTGCGGGCGGGCGGTCTCGGCGCCGCGCGTGCAGTCCGTGGTCTGGTTCGGCGAGATGTGCCGGGTGGCCCGACCAGCTGCCGATACCCTGATGAGCGTGCCGAAGCCCGCCCGTCGCAGCCACCTGGCGATCGGCGCGCTGGTTTCGTCATGGGCACTGCTGCTGTCGGCATGCACCGTCCATCCACCACCCGCACCGCAAAGCACCGAGACGACCGAGACCACCATCCCGCCGCCGCCGCGGATCAGCCAAATCATCGTGGGCATCGACTCGATCGGCGCGGGGTTCAATCCGCACCTGCTGTCGGATCTGTCGCCGGTGACCGCGGCGATCAGCGCGCTGGTGCTGCCCAGCGCCTTTCGGCCGGTACCGGATCCGAACACCGCCACCGGTTCGCGCTGGGAGATGGACCCCACACTGCTGGTGTCGGCCGAAGTGACCAACGAGGCACCGTTCACGGTGACCTACAGGATCCGGCCAGAGGCATCGTGGACCGACAACGCTCCCATCGCGGCGGACGACTTCTGGTACCTGTGGCAGCAGATGGTCATTCAGCCGGGTGTGGTCGACCCGGCGGGTTACGACCTGATCACCGGCGTGCATTCGGTCGACGGCGGTAAGCGGGCGGTAGTCACGTTCGCCCACCCGTACCCGGCCTGGCGGGAGTTATTCAACAACATCTTGCCGGCCCACATCGTCAAGGACGTGCCCGGCGGATTCCCGGCCGGATTATCCCGCACGCTGCCGGTTACCGGCGGGCAGTTCCGGGTGGAGAACATCGACCCGCAGCGTGACGCGATCCTGCTCGCCCGAA
>CAZPZQ010000361.1:0-3276 GCA_964590745.1 uncultured Mycobacterium sp.
GCGGGACGATCCAGATAGTCGCCGACGGCGCGGACCTGCTGGCGCGCCTGATCCACCCCGTCGTCGGTGAGGCCGCGTTGCGCCGTGCCGGCCATGTCCGTGTGCGTGAGCTCAACGGGGTGCTGGCCGTGGCGCAGCGAAAACATCTCGGTCACCGCACCGGAGAGTCACGGCTGCCCGACGTTCGTGGGCGGATCCGTCTGGCGCAGTACATGATGAACAGCGACCTCGCCCCCGACACCGATGTGCTCGTCACCGCCGCCGCGAGCGCGTTGACGATGGCGATGTTCGAGTACGCCGCAGAATTCGCCCGGTTCGCGTGGGAGCCTCAAGCCGGGCTGAATGCCGCGTTGATACTTGCCGAGACCCTCAGTTGGCAGGGGCGTGGTGTGGAGGCCGAGTCCCTGCTCGCCGAAGCGCAACCCGACGACACGGACGCCACGGACGCCACGGACGACACGGACGCCACGGACCAGTGGCAGCGGTGGGCGCGCGCCCGGGTGAGCCACTTGTTCTGGGGCTGCGGCCGTGTGGAGGCCGCACAACAGGCCCTGCGGGAAGCGACGGTCAGCGCCACCTGCGACCAGGACCGCGAGGCCCTGGCGGAACTGCGGGTCGCGCTCGCGTTCTTCGCCGGTGATCTCGATACCGCCATCAACGCCGGTCTGACGCTGCGATCCGGCGTCGGCCACCGTCGGACACGGGCGTGGCAGGCCATGATGACGTCGACCGCCTGGGCGTTGGGGCTGGCCGGCCGGTTCGATGAGGCGAGCCAACTGGTGAACACCGAACTGCGCAGCACAGGGGCCGGCGCCGTGGGAATGCAACGCCTGGCCACCGCCCTCGCCGAGTTGACCGCCCATCTCGAAGCCGGGGATCTGGCTGCCGCCGATCGGGTGGTCGACGCGTATGACTCGAAGGGCGTCGGCTTGTCCGGCGGCGATGTCGTCCAAAGTGCCATCCGCGGACTGACGGACCTGGCTCGCGGTTCGGTGGCGACTGCCTGCAACGCGTTGACCGATGTGGTCTCGGTTCTCACGCAGGGATTCCCGGGCGGATGGGTGACGTTGCTCGCCGCTTGGTGTGCCCAGGCCCAGGGGGCGCGCGGCGATCCGGCTGCTGCCGCCGCCGCGCTGGCCAGTGCCGAGCAGGATGCGGGCCCCCAGGTGGCCGTCTTCGCCCCGGAACTGGAGCTGGCGCGAGCGTGGGTGCGGGCCGCCGCCGGCGAGATCACCGCCGCACGCTCTCACGCCGCGCGCGCCGCGCAGATGGCGCAGCGGACCGGGATGGCGGCGGTGGAGGCGCGCGCTCTGCACACCGCAGTCCGGTTCGGCGATAGGTCATTGTCGGGTCGGCTCACCGAACTGGCTGACAGGTTGGGCACGGACATGGCGGCCGCCTTTGCACTGCAGGCGCGAGGGATGGCCAGTCACCGCGGTGATCTGCTCGATGCGGCGGCCGCTCGATTCACAGCGTTGGGAGCGATGGCATTGGCCGCCGACTCCGCGGCACAAGCTGCCGGTGAATACGACCGTCTCGGTGATCGCAGTAGTGCGTTCGCGGCTGCGCATCACGCGCGCGTGGTGGCTGATGCCTGCGTTCTCGATTCGCCCGCGGTGCGTGCGGCGGCACGTCCGCTTCCCATCAGTGCGCGGGAGCGCGAGATCGCCGAGCTGGCTGTGGCGGGGCTATCGAATCGGCTTATCGCCGAACGCCTGTCGGTGTCGGTCAGGACGATCGACGGCCACCTGTACCGAATATTCGCGAAGTTGGGTATTGCACATCGCGACGAGCTAACGCCGCTGTTCGAAGAACTGCATCACGGCGACGACAACGTGCCGGCAACCTAGGCTGATCGCTCCGTCGAATCTCATTCGAACGGTTGAAATTCTGGTTTCGCAACATAATTCAGCCGTTCGGTTGACGACAGTCAGGGTGGCGCGTGGTTTTCTTCGGTAATCCACTGTGAGAACGGAGAACAAAAATGGCGCACGTATTGCCCGGGTTGCCGGGGTGGCATTTCCCGGCTTGGCATTTCCCAGGGTGGCACCCTGGTCGGGTCGGTCATGAACACATTTTCGCCGGACTGCGTAGCAAGACGGCGACGCATGAGGGGATGGCGCGTGGGGTTGTCCAGCACGCCGAACCGCTTTTCATGCAGACGGCACGGATGGCTCGTGAGATGACCCACTTGTGACGGTGTGTCCATTGTTGGTGGGCTGGTAGAGAGCATGTGTGAACAGGAGTCGGGCGAGCTCAGCTTGGCGATGCGTGTTGGTTTTGTCGAAAACACGCTGAAGGTGGCTCTTTACGGTCGCCGTCGACAAGCTGAGTTCCTCGGCGATGGGTTTGAGCCCGTGGCCGCGCGACACCATGATCGCTACTTCGGCCTCGCTGCGGGTAAGCCCGTAGAGATTCCGCAGGATATCGGTGGGCGCTCGGGGTTGGACATCGGGATCGACGATCACCAACATCGCGGTGCGCCGGGACTGCTGCTGTTCCGCGAGTGACCGAGGCTGCGGCAACACATGGACGATGAGCGGACGCCCGGTCGAAGGGCGTTCCCACAGCAAGGATCCGCCGGCCGACGGGGTCTCCCCGGTGAGATAATCGGCGTTGATGCGCTCGAACAGCGTGTGCAATCCCTGGTGTTCGGACAACAGTTGCTCGGCGGCGGCATTGGCGTGGATCAGCCGGCAGTTTGAGGCCAACAGGACGATCCCATGCTGCACATGGTTCGTCGCATGAACCAGATCGTGATTTCTTCCCTCCAGATCGGCCAGAAGCTGTTGGGCGCGAACGGCACGTTGCAGATGCGGCGTCAGCCGCTGAAACAGCTCATGGGACCTCGCTGTCTTGTCTTTGCGTGTGCTGGGCGGTGTGGTGACCGCGAACGTGGTGATCGAAGGGGAACCGGTCAGGCACACGAAAAGGCCGTCGGCGAAGCCGTTCGGGAGGCACCAGTCGTGGAGGATCTCCAAGGGGGGCAGCGACGCGATCAACTCGGCTCGCCGGCGAACCACGCCGACCATGCCATGTTCGACCGCATCCACGATTTCGTCGTGCCGGGAGTAGTACTGGTTGTACGCGGTGGTCAACTCCACCGGAAAATTGGCGTGGGTGACGACACGGGCCATGCCGTCGTTGATCAACAGTGCCGTGTGGGCGCCGCCGAAAGCCTCACCGATCTCGGACACGGTGAGATCCCAATGCTGCGGTGTCAGCACCGTCTCGTAGATCCCGGACACTAATCCGGCGAAGTCCTCCACGAGCGAA
>CAZPZQ010000362.1:0-3270 GCA_964590745.1 uncultured Mycobacterium sp.
ACGAGGTGCTGCCCGGGCATCCGGCCGGCATCCTGGCCGGGCCGAACATCGCCCGTGAGGTCGCCGAAGGCTATGCGGCCGCTGCGACGCTGGCGATGCCGGACCCGCACCTGGCCGCCCAACTCGCGCAGTTGTTTCGCACCAGGCGATTCCGGGTGTACACCACCGACGACGTGGTCGGCGTCGAGATGGCCGGCGCGTTGAAGAACGTCTACGCCATCGCCGTCGGGATGGGTTATTCATTGGGCATCGGCGAGAACACCCGGGCCATGGTGATGGCCCGCTCGGTGCGGGAGATGGGCAAACTCGGTGAGGCGATGGGCGGCGCCCGGGACACCTTCGCCGGGCTGGCCGGGATGGGCGACCTCATCGTCACCTGCACCAGCCAACGCAGCCGCAACCGCTACGTCGGCGAACAACTCGGCGCCGGCAAGGCGATCGACGAGATCATCGCGTCGATGAACCAGGTCGCCGAGGGGGTTCGGGCCGCCAGCGTCATCATGGAATTCGCCACCAAGTACGGGCTCAACATGCCGATCGCCCGCGAAGTCGACGCGGTGATCAACCACGGCTCCACCGTCGAGCAGGCCTACCGCGGACTGGCCGCCGAGCAGCCCGGCCACGAAGTGGAGGGCTCCGGCTTTTAAGGTCAGGTCCGCTGTGTCGGTGAACATTCGGCGATCAGCGCGTTGAGGTTTTCCCGAACGCGGTCAGCGGGCAGGGCGATCGACGGCGGGTAGACCATGATGTGGTCCAGGACGCCTTGGTAGCGGCGTAACCCGTCGCGGACTTGGGCGGCGGTGCCGGCCACGCCCATGGTGTCGATCATGTCGTCGGAGACCGCGTCGAACATCGCCGGCAGGTCACGGCGGGCGAAGGCTTCCCGGATGGCCTGGCCTTCTTTGGCGAAACCGTTGACGTCGAGCACCGTGTCGTAGGTCTTGACCGAGGAATAGAAGGCGATCTGCTGAGCGAGTTCGCGACGGGCCACCTGCGGATCGTCGTGGATGGAACACATCACCATCGAGATGATTTCCACGTCCGCCGGGTTGCGGCCGGCGTGCGCGGCGCCTTTGGCGATCGCCGGTTTGACGATTTCCTCGACGTATTTGGTGGTGAACAGCGGATGGCCGGCCAGACCGTCGGCGACCCGGCCGGCGGCTTCACACATCCGAGGACGCACCCCGGCGGTGACGATCGGGATGGCGCGCTTCGGCGGTGTGACGTCCTCGGTCGGGACCAGGTTCATCCGGTAGAACCGGCCGTCGTGCCGGATCGGGCCCTCGTGCAGGTTCCAGATGCGGCGCACCAGCGGAACGAGTTCTTCCATCCGCAGCGCCGGCGCGGACGTGTCGGCGACGCCGTGCCAGTCGCTCATCATGCGTTTGGTTCCGTTGCCGATCCCGAGCACCAGCCGACCGCCGGAGAGCTCGTCGAGGTCTTTGGCTTCGGTGGCCAGCACCAGCGGGCTGCGGCCGATGCCATACATGATCGATGAACCCACCCGGCAGGTGCTGGTGGCCATCGCCATGGCGGCCATCGAGATGGTCGCCGACCGGGAGTAGAACTCCGAGGCCCACACCGCGTCGAAGCCGGCCCGGTCGGTTGCTTCGGCGGCCTCGGCGAGTGAGCGGAGGTCCGGGGTGAGAATCGCGACGCCGTAGGTACTCATATCGACACATTCTGCTCCGCCGCCTCGATAGCCAGCCGAGCATGCAGCGCGGCTGACATCCGAACCACGAAGTTGCCGCTGTATCGCCGCTCGGTGAGCGGTGGCGGCACGTCTTCACCGGCTGCCTGCCGCTCGGCGATGTGCTCGTCGACGGCGTGCTCGACACCGGCGAGCGCGTCCAGCCGCGTCGGCGCCCAATACGACACAAACCACAATCCGCAATTCAAGGCACCGGCCGACGTAGGCATCGTGCTCCGGCGACCATTCCAGCCGATAGGTGTAGCGGTTCACGACGCGTTAGTAGCGCATGCAGTATCCACTGCGAACAAGTCAGATATCCCCAAACCGGGTGCTGACCGACGGGCCCTAACCGGCCTTAACCGGCCCTAGCCGGCGCTAACCGCGGGCCATCTCCTCGAGCCGGCGGATCCGGTCGGCCATCGGCGGGTGGGTGGAAAACAGCGACCCGATCCGCTCGCCGGCCCGGAACGGGTTGGCGATCATCAGGTGCGACTGGGCCGCCAGTTGCGGCTCCGGTGGCAGCGGCGCGGCCTGCACGCCGGCGGAGATTTTGCGCAGCGCGGACGCCAGCGCCAGCGGGTCGCCGGTCAGCTCGGCGCCGGACTGGTCGGCTTGATACTCCCGCGACCGCGACACCGCTAACCGCACCACCGTGGCCGCGATCGGCCCCAGCAGCGAGACCAGCAGCAGCGCCAAGGGATTAGCGCCGCCCTGCCGGTTACCACCCAACATGCCGGCGAACACCGCCATGTTGGCCAACGCGGTGATGATCGACGCCAGCGCGCCGGCCACGCAGGAGATCAGGATGTCGCGGTTGTAGACGTGCGACAGTTCGTGGCCCAGCACCGCGCGCAGCTCCCGCTCGTTGAGCAGGCGCAGGATCCCGGTGGTGCAGCACACCGCGGCGTTACGCGGGTTGCGGCCGGTGGCGAACGCGTTGGGTGCGCTGGTGTCGCTGACGTACAGCCGCGGCATCGGCTGGTGCGCGGCGGTGGCCAACTCGCGCACGATCCGGTGCATCGCGGGTTCCTGCATCTCGTTGACCGGTTGCGCGTGCATGGCCCGCAGCGCCAGTTTGTCGCTGTTGAAGTAGGCGTAGACGTTCATGCCGACGGCGAACACCGCCGCCAAGATCAACGCCGTCCGGCCGAACAGTGCACCGATGAACACGATCAGCGTCGACATGCCGACCAGCAGGGCGAACGTTTTGAACGTGTTGCGGTGCGGGTGCCAGGTCATCAGAGCCTCCTAGGAGCCTTTGCTGATTAAACGCCGGGCAAGCACGTCGGGTTCCGTGGCTCAGCCGTGCCGGTTGACGGTGTAGTCGACCAGGCTGGCCAGCGCGGACCGGCCGGCCGCGTCCGGCAGTGCGGCCAGTTCGGCGCGGGCCTGCGCGGCGTAGCTGCGCACCGCGTCTTTGGCTTTGGCCATGCCGGGCGACCCGCGCAGCAACATCAGCGCCTCGGCCAGCACCGCGTCGTCGTCAACCGGGCCGGCCAGCAGCTCACGCAACCGGTCGGCTTCCGGTCCGGTTTCGCGCAGTGCGTACAGCACTGGCAGCGTGTGCACCCCTTCGC
>CAZPZQ010000363.1:0-3265 GCA_964590745.1 uncultured Mycobacterium sp.
CGCGATGGTTCACCGGGAGGCCGGCTTCGGCCGGCGCGGCGATGGCGCTGGTGATGCCCGGAACCACCTCGAAAGCCAACCCCGCGGCGGCGAGCGCCTCGGCCTCCTCGCCGCCCCGGCCGAACACGAACGGGTCGCCTCCTTTGAGCCGCACCACGAACTGACCGGATTTGGCCCGATCGATGACCAGCCGGTTGATCGCGTCCTGCGCCATGGCGCGGCCGTACGGGATCTTCGCTGCGTCGACCACTTCCACCTGCGGGGGCAGTTCGGCAAGCAGTTCGGCCGGCGCCAGCCGGTCGGCCACCACGACGTCGGCCTGGGCGAGCAGCCGCCTGCCCCGGACGGTGATCAGTTCGGGGTCACCAGGTCCGCCGCCGACCAGGGCGACCCCGCCCCGCACCACATCGACGGTGTCGGCGGCGACGACGCCGGACTGCAACGCCTCGCGAATCGCCGAGCGGATCGCCGCTGACCGTTGGTGTTCACCGCCGGCCAACACACCGACCGACAAGCCGGCGTAGTCGAAGGTAGCCGGTGTCACTGCGCTACCCTGCACCGCGATATCGGCGCGGACACAAAATATTCGGCTCCGGTCGGCTTCGGCCACGACGGCGGCGTTGACCTCGGGGTCGTCGGTGGCGGCGATCGCATACCAGGCGTCGGCCAGATCACCGTCCCGGTAGGGGCGTAACACCAGCACAATGCCCGGTTCGCGCTGCCCCAGCGCCTCGACGGCGGGCGTCGCGGCCCGAGTGATGACGTGCACCTGCGCACGGCTGGCCACCAGCAGCGGCAACCGCCGCTGAGCAACGTTGCCGCCACCGACCACGACGACCTTTTTCCCGGCCAGTCGCAATCCAACCTGGTATGGGTTCTCGGCCACCCGGCAACTGTAGAGCGGTTCAGTCGCCGCTGCCGGGATCCAACCGCAGCACCCGGGTGGTCCAGGTGCATACCTCCTCGTAGAGGGCCGGCTCGTTGGATAGTTCGGTGCCCAGTGACGGCACCATCTCCTCGATGCCGGGCAACCAGCGCCGATATCGGGCCGGGAAGCATCGCGCCAGCACCTCGAGCATGGCCGGAACCGCGGTCGACGCACCCGGCGATGCCCCGAGCAAACCCGCGATGGTGCCGTCGGCGGCGCCGACGATCGTGGTGTCGAATTCGAGTTTCCCGTACCGGATGACCTGTACCCGCTGGCCGGCAGCCGTGCTGTGCCAGTCCGTGCTCACCGCGGTCGGCGCGAACTCGCGCAGTGCTTCGATGCGGCTTTCCCGCGATTGGCGGAGCTGGTCGATCAGGTAACCGACCAGCCGCCAGTCGCGCATGCCGGCGCGAAACAGAGACCCCAGATTGTCGGGTCTGACCGACTTCACCAGATCGGTGACGGGGCCGTACTTGAGGAACTTCGGCGACCAAGCGGCAAACGGCCCGAACAGCAACCACAGCGCACCGTTCACGAAGCGTGCGTCGAGATGCGGTGCCGTCGTCGACGGCGCATCCGAAGCCGGGACGCCGTACACCTTGGCCCGGTGGCGAGCGGTGATGTGTTGCGCGTCGCATCGTAGGAACTGGCCACCGATCGGAAAGCCGCCGAACCCCTTCGCCTCGCGGATACCCGACTTCTGTAGCAACCGCAGCGCACCACCGCCTGCACCGACGAAGACGAATCGGGCGTTCAGCCTCCGGGTTTGACCGGTGCGCCGGTTACCGAGGTGGAGCGTCCAACTGCCGTCGGACTGTTGGGCCAGATCGCGGACCTGATGACCAAACAGCACGGTGGTTCCGTTGCGGACGCAATAGCCGATCAGTTGCTCGGCCAATGCCCCGAAGTCGACGTCGGTGCCGGTGACCGCCCAGCCCAACCCCACCGGGATGCTCGGATCCCGGCCTGCCGCCATGAGCGGTAGCCGGGCGGCGAATTCGTCGAACCCGTCGATGAACTCGGCGTCGGCGAAGAGCGGGTTGCGGGCCAGCGCGTCGTGCCGGCGACGCAGGTAGTCGACTCGTTCAGCGCCGGTGACGAAGCTGACGTGCGGGATTGGGTGCACAAAGCTGCGTGCATTCCCCAGGAGGCCGTTTTCTACCGCGTATGCCCAGAACTGGCGGGTGATCTGAAATTGCTCGTTGATGCGCACCGCCTTGGCGATATCGATTGAGCCGTCGGGCTTTTGCGGGGTGTAGAACAATTCACACAGCCCGGCGTGGCCGGTACCGGCGTTGTGCCACGGATCGCTGCTCTCGGCCGCGGCGCCGTCCAACCGTTCGATCAAGGTGATCGACCAATCCGGCTGCAGTCGACGCAGCAGCGCGCCCAGGGTGGCGCTCATGATCCCGGCGCCGACCAGCGCCACGTCGGTGCTGGCGGGGTTGGGCACGGTGCCCAGGCTATCCGGCTCGGGTGCTGGGAGCATGGTTGTTTAGTGCAGTGGGTCCGACACCGCCGGCCCGTTCTGCCCGCCCAACCGATGCCCGCCGACCACCTAAGCTAGCGCCGTCGGTTGGCTGCGCAGTTTGCGGACGGGAAACGGGATCGAAACCTACGATCTGGCCATCATTGGAACCGGTTCGGGCAACACCATTCTCGGCGAGCGCCATGCGGACAGGCGGGCGGCGACCTGCGAGCAGGGCGCCTTTGGCCACCTGTTTGAGCGTGGGGTGTATCCCGACGAAGATGTTCGTCTACGCCGCGGAAGTCACCCGGACGGTGCGGGACGCAGCCCGCTACGGGATCGGCGCAGGTATCGACCGGGTGCGCTGGCACGACATCGTCTCACGCATTTTCGGCCGCATCGACCCGGGCGCAACATCGACGTCTACCGTCGGCACACTCGGTTCGGACCGGTCCAGCCGGACGGCCGCTATCTGCTTCGCACGACCGGCGGCGACGAGTTCACCGCCAACCCAGGTGGTGATCGCGGCCGGATCGCGTACCTGGATACCACCGGCGATCGTGGACATCGGTGTGCACTACTGCACCAGCGATGACGTGATGCGCATCGCCGAACTGCCCGAGCGCCTTGTGATCATCGGCGGTGGGTTCGTCGCCGCCGGGTTCGCCCACATCTTTTCGGCGCTCGGCGTCCGGGTCACTCTGGTGATTCGAGGCGGTACGCTGTTGCGCCACTGCGACGACGCCATCGGCCAGTGGTTCACCCGGATGGCTGCGACGAAATGGGAGTTGCGACCCATCGCAACGTGATCGGGGCCAGACAAGACGACGCCGGCGTCGTCACCTTGGAACTCGACGATGCTGCCGTGC
>CAZPZQ010000364.1:0-3260 GCA_964590745.1 uncultured Mycobacterium sp.
TCCGCTGGAGCCGGCTGCTCCAGAGGAGAAGGTGGTCGCGCTGCTCAAGTAGCTCGACCGATGCTCACCCTTGCGACGGTGTCCGCTGTTGTGGCGCCGACATCAGTTTGCTGAGGGCGGCCAGTCTGGCCGCCACCTCCGGGTCGGTCCTGGCCCGGTCGAGAATGTCAGTGCTGTCGTCGGGCGGCAGCGGTGCGTACCACTCGACGAGCCCGTCGAGGTGACCGTCAACGAACTGCTGTCGGCACTGGCCCCGCTGGATCTTGCCGGTCGGCGTGGTGGGGATCCGCAGATGCTCCACCAGGATCACGGCGTCTGCGGTGAGCCCATGGTGTTCGGTGATCGCGGCTCGGATCGCCTCCACGACGTCGGTGAGATCGACGTCGCCGACTCGATCGCGGTCCACCTCCTGCACTACGACCAATTGTTCGCCGGTACCTGATTGCGGCGGGACCGAGAAGACCGCGCCGCGGCCCGACACGAGTACCGGATGGCAGTTCTGCACCGTCGCTTCGATGTCATTGGGGTAATAGTTGCCGCCGCGGATAACGACGAGGTCTTTGCAGCGACCGGTGACGAACAGTTCGCCGTAACGTAGGAATCCCAGGTCTCCGGTACGTAGGAATGGTCCTTCCGCCGTCTCGGCGAGAAACGCTGAAAAGGTCTGTTCGGTTTCTATCGGCCTTCCCCAGTAACCCTTAGCGACGCTGGGTCCGGCGATCCAGATTTCACCGACCTCGTCCGGTCCGCACCGATGGTGGGTTTCCGGGTTGACGATGACAACCCGCTGACCACCCCTGGGGGGTCCACAGCCGACAAACGCCGCAGCGAGCGCATCGCCCGGCGTGGCGTCGACGACGTGGTCCTCGCTGAGCGCGGTGCGATCGATGTATTGAATCACCGGCACCGGAGAGTTGGACCCGCCACACGCCATCACGGTCGCTTCCGCCAGGCCGTAAGCCGGGGAAAACGCTTCTGGCCGAAACCCCGCCGGAGCAAAGGCGTCCGCGAAAGCCCGCAGGCCTTCGGCACGGACGGGCTCGGCACCCGTAATAACCGCGGACAGGCTGGACAGATCGAGCGCCGCACGCTCCTCAGGGGTGCTGGCTCGGACGCACATCTCGAAGGCGAAGTACGGCGTTGCGGTGAAGGTTGCGCGATACCGCGAGATGGCTTCCAGCCACCTCATCGGGCGTTTGATGAAGGCGGTCGGGGACATCAGGTGGGTTGTGCATCCAACGTGAACCTGGTGGATGACAGCACCGACGAGGCCCATGTCGTGATGTTGCGGTACCCAGAAGGCAGCGACTGCCTCGTCGTGGCCATCCCAGACCTCACGGACGGCCTCAATGTCGCACAGAAGGTTGCGGTGTGACACTAGGACGCCCTTCGGTGACCTGGTGGACCCCGCGGTGTACTGCAGCAGGGCGGTTGCGCTCGGGTCGATATCCGGCGGCACCCACCTGTCGGCGTCTTCGGCGGGCGCGTCCGGGACACCCCACCGCAAGGGCCGCGCATTGACCAGACGATCCACCGGGGCCCTGATGTGGGTTTGCGTCTCGGCGGTGGCCAGGGCGAAGTCGGCTTGCGCGTCGGGGACCACCGACACCAGCCGAGGAGCCAGCCGCTGGTGTACCGGCACCGCGACGGCGCCCGCGTAGACACAACCGAAGAAACCGGCGATGGGGTCCAGACCGGGGCTGCACAAAACCAGGACCCGCTGGCCGGTGGCACCCTGCTGCTGCAGGCCGGCCGCGATGGCTCGGGCCTTGACGTCCAGTTCGTGGAAGGTCAGTTGGCTCTTGCCTTCGTCGTCGCCGTTGTAGGAGAAACTGAACGTCACCTTGTCCGGGTACTGCTCGGCTCGTTGGCGCAGCAGATCCACCAGGGTGCGCGCGACGGGCCTGATGGTCAGCACCGCGTCCTCCGGCATCTCGTCGCCTCAACCATCGACTGATCGTTACATCCGCCGCACGCAAACCGGCTCTCGGCTGATGTTACCGACCACCGTGACGCCGCAGCGGGCGCCGTAATCACGACTGGCCGCACGGGGGAGGCGTTGGTGTGGACTTTGACCGCTAGAAGATGTCGTTGAGCCCAAGGAATCCGGCGAGCGCGTCGAAGGCGGCGGTGCCGCCGCCGTCGCCCGGCGCGATGGCCGGCAGCGAGAAACCGTCAACCGGGGGATCCTGGGTGGCTTTCTTGCCGTCCCAGCCATCGCCGAGCACCGCCCCCATGGTCTGCTGCCAGGTCTCCCAGGCCCCGATGGGGCCGATCGCGCTGCTCGGAACATCGATGTCGAACGGTCCGGGTAGCCCCAGGACTTCTGGAACAGTGATGTTGAGGCCCAGGCTGTTGAAGAGCGACCCGCCGACGGGGGATATGTCGACCGCATTGCCGGCGGCGTCGACGCCGTGGTAGACGCCCTGGTCACCTGCGGCGCCAATGCCCTCACCAGGGGTGAGCAGCCCGCCGAGCGCCAGATCCAGCGAGTTGATGGTGGTGCCCTCCGGCAGTATGTCCGCCTCTTGAATCAGCGGGATCAGCGCGTCGAGGCTGAGGTCGGCGCCGTTGAGAAAGCCGCCGAGCATGTCCGCGGGGATGTCGGCGAAATTACCATCGCTGAGGTCGTTGACGAGAGCCACAATCGGGCTGAGGAACGGGCCGATGCTGCCCATCAGCATGGCACTCAGCGGCGACGACAGCAGTTGCAGGATCTCAGTGACCTGGTCGGCATCGACATCGGGCGGCAAGAAGCTTCCGATTTGGCTGAGGAGCAGATTATGGCCAGCGGTGATCGCATGATTGGCCAGATCGAGGTCAAGTTGGTTATTGAGGGTGTGCTTGACCACCGTCGACACCACGTCCGCGAAGCTTTTATCGTCCAGGCCGAAGTTGTTGCTCAATGAGAAAGCCGACGCCACTTTCTGCTGGTCGGCTAAGAACGCCTCGAAAGCTTCCTTGGCGGTCGACGTGCCGTTGATCACGTCGTGTACGTAGCCCTGAGCGTTGACGGCTTCCTGCTGCAGGCCGACGAACGGGGCGAGGGCGAAGTTGTTGTAGAGCGTCGCGGCGTTGGCGGTGGCTTGACTGAGCACATCTTCGAACCCGGCGGTGAGGTGCACGCTTCGGGCCTGGGCGTGTTGCAGCGCGGGCAGCGGTGCTGCCACTGGGCTGACGGCGATTAGGCCGGCGCCGGTGATCACGATACCGGCGGTGGCGTAGGGGCGAAGGGCTTGCTGCATCGGCATCTCCCTTGA
>CAZPZQ010000365.1:0-1731 GCA_964590745.1 uncultured Mycobacterium sp.
GCGTCGACAATGCCTGGGTGGTACCGCATTTCGAGAAGATGCTGTACGACAACGCACTGCTGTTGCGGGCCTACGCGCACTGGGCTCGACGCACCGACGATCCATTGGCCGGTCGGGTAGCGGATCAGACCGCCCGGTTTCTGCTCGACGAGCTGACCGATGGCGACATGTTCATCTCATCGCTGGATGCCGACGCCGACGGCCGGGAGGGCTCCACCTACGTGTGGACGCCGGACCAACTCACCGAAGTCCTCGGCGACGACGACGGTCGTTGGGCGGCAGAAGTTTTCGGGGTTACCGCCGATGGGACTTTCGAATCCGGCAGTTCGGTGCTGCAGCTCCGAGTCGATCCGGACGACACCGGCCGTTTCGAGCGGGTGCGTGGCGAACTGTTGGCATCGCGGCGCACCCGGGTTCAGCCGGGCCGCGATGGCAAGGTGGTCACCGCCTGGAACGGTTTGGCGATCACGGCGCTGATCGAAGCCAGTGTGGCGCTGCGACAGCCGGAACTGGCCGACGCGGCGCTGCGGTGCGCGACCGCCCTGACCGACCTGCATCGGGTAGACGGCCGGCTGCGCCGGGCCAGCCTGGGCGGGCGGATCGGCGACAGTGCCGCCATCTTGGAGGATTACGGCGCGCTGGCGACCGGCCTTTTGACGGTGTATCAACTGACCGCCGACCAGCGGTGGCTGACCGAGGCTACCGACCTGCTGGACATCGCACTGGCTCACTTCGCCGATCCGGACCGGCCCGGCCGCTGGTTCGACAGCGCCGACGACGCCGAGCAGTTGATGTATCGGCCGGCTGATCCGCTGGATGGGGCCACCCCGTCCGGGGCCTCGTTGATCACCGAGGCGCTGCTGACCGCCGGCTACCTGGCCGGTTCTGACCGGGCCGATCGGTACCGGCAGGCCGCCGACGATGCGCTGCAGGCACATTCGCCGCTATTGGCCCGTGCGCCCCGGTCGGCCGGGCACTGGTTGGCGATCGCCGAATCCGCCGTCCGCGGGCCGCTGCAGATCGCGGTGGCCTGCGCGGCGAGCGCATCTTCGCCGCTGCTGGCCGACGCCCGTCGGCTGGCCCCTGGGGGGTCGATCGTCTTGGGCGGGGCGATGGACTCATCGGAACTGCTGGCCGACCGGGGCCGGGTAGATGGCGCCGATGCCGCGTATGTGTGCCGAGGGCGGGTCTGCGATCTGCCGGTCACCACCGCGGCACAACTGACCACCGCCTTGGGTGTACCCGCCTAATGGCGGCCGCACGGTCATCCTGCTCCGGTGTAGCCTGCCAGCCATGCCGAGTGCGCCCGACAAAATCCAGGCTATTGCCGACACCGTCCATCGTTACATCGCCCTGGTCGGCGGCGGTAGCGCCGACGAACTGGCGGATCTGTACGCCGACGACGCCACGGTTGAAGACCCGGTGGGCGGTGAGGTGCATATCGGCCGGCAGGCGATCCGCGGCTTCTACTCGACGGTTGCCAACCTGGAGCGGGACTGCGAGTTGGTCACCTTGCGGGTGGCCGGCAATCAGGCGGCGTTTCACTTCCGGCTGACGCTGACCACCGGTGACGCCGACTCCACTCGGATGCGCGTCGAACCGATCACCGTGATGGTTTTCGGCGACGACGGCAAGATCGTCGCGATGAAGGCGTACTGGTCGGCCAGCGACATCACCCGGCTGAGTTAGAACACCGCGAACCAGATCGCGATGTAGTGGCAGATCGCGGCA
>CAZPZQ010000365.1:1741-3253 GCA_964590745.1 uncultured Mycobacterium sp.
GAAGAACTCGTGGTAGCCGAACGTCTCGGGCCACGGATCGGGCCATCGCAGCGCGTAGAGCACACCGCCGATGCTGTACAGCGTGCCGCCCACGGCGA
Organism: uncultured Mycobacterium sp.; assembly: GCA_964590745.1. GTDB lineage: Bacteria > Actinomycetota > Actinomycetes > Mycobacteriales > Mycobacteriaceae > Mycobacterium. The sequence continues at coordinate 1,840 of CAZPZQ010000365.1, forward strand.
GCAACACCACCGCGGTGAGCCCGGCACCGTGCAGGATCGCGGCGATGTAAAACGCCGACACCCAGCCCAGCAGCAGATACAGCGGTACGCCGACCCAGCGCGGCGCGGTCGGCCAGCACATCTTCAGCAGCACCCCGGCCAGCGCGCCGCCCCACACGATGGCCAGCACCAGCATCCCGGTGGGTTTCGGCATCGCCAGCACTGCGAACGGCGTATAGGTGCCGGCGATGAAAACGAAGATCGTCGAATGATCCAGTCGTTTCATCCGCATCCGGGCCGCCACTGACTTCCAGGTGATCCGGTGGTAGGTGGCGCTGACGGTGAACATCGCCACCACCGCGGCGGTGTAGACGAAGGTCGACAAACCGGCGTTGAGGCCGGCCAGCGGCCACGAGACCGCTATCAGCGTGGCGCCGGCGGCGACCGCAACCACGGCCGACACCAGATGAATCCACCCCCGGGCCCGCGGCTTGGTGTGTGGCGCGAGAACGTCCTCCAGGTGGCCTTCGGGTCTAGGCGCGGCAACGGCGTCCGCCTGAATGCTCATGGGTCCCCCTGACTTCCGCAGACTGCCGGGCCGGATCGCGGCGATTCCTGCCGATAACAGTAATCTGGAGTGCCGTGGAGGTCATCCCGGCGCGCCTGAAAGAACCGCTCTACCGGATCTATGAGATGCGTCTCCGGCAGGGGCTGGCGGCATCCAGATCGGCGTTGCCCCGCCATATCGCTGTGCTGTGTGACGGCAACCGCCGTTGGGCTCGCGATGCCGGCTATGACGACGTCAGCTACGGCTATCGCATGGGTGCGGCCAAAATCGCCGAGATGCTGCGCTGGTGTCAAGACGCCGGCGTCGAGATGGCCACGGTGTACCTGCTGTCGGCGGAAAACCTGCAGCGCGACCCCGCAGAGTTGGCCGCTCTCATCGAGATCATCACCGATGTGGTCGAGGAGATCTGTGCTCCGACCAACCGGTGGAGCGTCCGTACCGTCGGGGATCTGGAGTTGGTCGGCGAGGAACCGGCCCGCCGGCTGCGGGACGCCGTAGAACGCACCCGGGCGAAAAACGGTGGCTTTCACGTCAACCTCGCGGTCGGCTATGGCGGGCGACAGGAGATCGTCGACGCGGTGCGCGGGCTGCTCGGCAAGGAACTGGCCAACGGCGCCACCGCCGAGGAACTCGTCGAGGCGGTCACCGTCGACGCCATCTCGGAGAACCTGTACACGTCCGGTCAGCCCGACCCGGATCTGGTCATCCGCACCTCCGGTGAACAACGGCTTTCCGGCTTTCTGCTCTGGCAGAGCGCGTATTCGGAGATGTGGTTCACCGAAGCGCACTGGCCGGCGTTCCGGCGGGTCGATTTCCTGCGCGCCCTGCGCGACTACACGCTGCGACACCGGCGTTTCGGCCGTTAGC
>CAZPZQ010000366.1:0-3245 GCA_964590745.1 uncultured Mycobacterium sp.
CCCCGTCGCCGTGCCAGACCGGCAGCCGGCCCGGCTGGCCGGGTGCCGGGGTGACCAACACCCGGTCGTGGGTGATCTCGGCGATGCGCCAGCTGCTGGCGCCCAGCGAGATCACGTCCCCGGGCCGGGATTCGTAGACCATCTCCTCGTCGAGTTCGCCCACCCGGGAGGGCTTCGTCGGTCCGGTACCTGAAGAGGCCAGGTAAACGGCGAATTGCCCGCGGTCCGGGATCGCTCCGCCGGAGGTGACCGCCAGCCGCTGCGCCCCGGGGCGCGCCGTGAGTGTGCCGGTGCCGCGGTCATAGACCAGTCGCGGACGCAACTCGGCGAACTCGGTGGATGGGTATTTGCCGGAGAGCAGGTCCAGGGTTGCCTCGAAGGCGCTGCGGGGCAAGGTGGCGAACGGGGCGCTACGCCGCACCGTGTCGAACCAAGCTTCGGCGTCCAGCGGGTCTAGTGCGGCTGCGGCCACCGTGTGCTGGGCCAGCACATCCAGCGGGTTTTGCGGTACCTGCAGGGTCTCGATCTGGCCGGCCTGCATGCGCTGCACCGTGACCGCGCAGCCGATCAGGTCGGTGCGATGTTTGGGAATGAGCACCCCTTCGGACGTTTCGCCGACCTGGTGTCCGGCTCGGCCGATGCGCTGCAGGCCGGTGGCCACCGACGGCGGAGCTTCGATCTGGATGACCAGGTCGACATCGCCCATGTCGATGCCCAATTCCAGGCTCGAGGTCGCCACCACGGCCTTGAGGCGGCCGCGTTTCAGGTCCTCTTCGACCGCAGCGCGGGCTTCTTTGCTGACCGAACCGTGGTGGGCCCGGGCCAGAATCGGCGGCGCGCCATAACTTTGGCCGCTGCCCATCAGCAGGGCAGGTGCACCGCCGGCCACCCGCGGGTTGGCGTGCCGGTCGAGTTGCACACCGCAGCGTTCGGCGTGGATTTCATTGAGCCGGGCGGTCAGCCGTTCGGCCAGTCGGCGCGAGTTGACGAAGACGATCGACGAGGTGTGAGCTTCGACCAAATCGACGACGCTAACCTCGACTTCGGGCCAGATGGACGAGGTACCGCCAGCCGGCGAGTCAGGGCCGGCGAGGTTGGCGGGGTTCGTCATGTCTGGCACCGGCACCAGCACCGTCGCCTCGAAAGTCTTGGTCGCGGGCGGAGCCACCACGGCGGTCGGAGCCACACCGGACAAGAACCGGGCAACCTCCTCGGCCGGGCGCACGGTGGCTGACAGCCCGATCCGCTGCGCCGGTTGCGCCAGTTGCGCATCGAGCCGCTCCAGCGACAGGGCCAGATGGGTGCCGCGCTTAGTGCCGGCGACGGCATGCACTTCGTCGACGATTACCGTCCGAACGCCGGTCAGCGTTTCCCGGGCCGCCGACGTCAACATCAAAAACAGCGACTCCGGGGTGGTGATCAAAATGTCTGGCGGTTTGGCGACCAGTTCTCGCCGGCGCGCCGGTGAGGTGTCGCCGGATCGCACCCCGACAGTGATGGCGGGGGCGGGCAGACCCCGTCCTTCGGCGATCCGACCGATTCCGCTCAGCGGGGTGCGCAGGTTGCGTTCGACGTCGACCGCTAGTGCCTTCAGTGGCGATATATAGAGCACCCGGGTGCTGGCTGCCTGTTCAGCGGCCGACTCGGCCAGCTCGTTGATCGCCCACAGGAACGCTGCCAGCGTTTTGCCGGAACCGGTAGGCGCGACCACCAGGGTGTTGTGGCCATCGGCGATCGCCGTCCAGGCCTGGGCCTGTGCCGGTGTCGGCGCGGCAAAGGTTCCGGTGAACCAGTCTCGGGTTAGGCTGCCGAAGCGCGTCAGCGAATCCAGCGGCTCAGCGGGTTTACCGGTCACCTAGCCATGGTGGCACGGCAGCGCGGCAGCGCGAGCGGGCGTGGGAACGGGAGCTCCGCTCGGCGTGGCGGCCGGGGACACGCTCGATCGCGGCAAAAGGGTGGCGCGCGGAAAAGTTTGAACGACGGCGCCAGCGGGTAAACGACCGTTAGCTGACGTTCGGATCGGGGGCACATTGATGGTTTCGTTGATCGAGCAAACCGGTGAGGCGTTCTCCGATCCCAGGGCCGAGCCGGTTCCGGCGCGACTGCCCAGGGACTGGACCTGGCTGAACTGGGTCCTGACACTGTTGACCGCACCGGCTGCGGTTCTGGTGATGATGCTGGCGCTCGGTGCGGCGCTGAACACAACCGGCTGCAACGGCGTCGGCTGCCCGGACATCGGCGCGATCGGTTCGTTGTTCAACGTGCTTTTCTATGGGGCCGCTGTAATAGCGGGTATGACGATGCTGGGCTCATTCTTCACCGGGACGCGGCCGATGGGTCTGCTCGTCCCGCTGGCCGGATGGACACTACTGGCCGCCGACGTCGCAGCCTTGGCGGTCACCTTCGGGTAATCACCTTGCAGGCTGACGTCGCCGGAATGCGGCGGCCAATTTAGCTGTCCCACAGTAATTTCCTCCCGGCCCAGCACGAAACCAATTGATAGTTCCTGGTTTAACTCTCACTAGAAAGGTAAAACCAATGCACACGCCGTCGAAACCAACCAAACCGTGGCGGCACAATTAGGAAAGGGTAAACCGATGATTACCACATCATTGGCCAGGCTGGCCGCCGCGGTAGGCGGCCTCGCCTTAGCGGCAACAGCCGGCGCGGGCATCGCAACCGCGGGACCGGACGACGCGGCCGTCAACACCACCTGCACGTACCCGCAAGTGGCGGCCGCAATCCACGACCAGTCGCCTTCCGCTGCCGGGTTACTCGATTCGACGCCGGTGGCGCGACAGTTCCTGCAGCAGTTCATGGCGTCACCGCCGCCGCAGCGCCAGCAAATGCTGGACCAGGCCAGGGTCATACCGGAAGCCGCGCAGTTCGTCGGACTAATCCAGCCACTCGCCAACACCTGCCACAACTACCCGGTGAGCTAAGCTGCCTGGCCGCTCAGCGTGTCTCCCGCACTACCTCAGCTGCGTCCTTGGCGGTACGTCAACCGAGGTAGCGCGGGTGACGCAACTTTCCGTCCCGGGTCCATTCAGTAAAGGTCGCGTCCGAATGGCGGTGTAAAACACGGCCTGGTTCATCGCCTCGCCCTCAGCATACGGACGCCGGGGCTCGGGCGACAGGCCGCGTGCAGCTATCCGAAATCGGGTCAAACATAGCGTTGGTTAGTGAGAATCTGAAGCTCCCCGGGTTTCGTGCACACCGGTTTATGCGGTGCCGGTCGGTTGACC
>CAZPZQ010000367.1:0-3236 GCA_964590745.1 uncultured Mycobacterium sp.
GTGATGGTCACGCCGGGTGGACGGGGCGATGAGCACATCGGCCAGGCGCACCATCTCCCGGTCGGTGTTGGGCACTTCGATCCCCACAGCGGACTTGCCTGGGATCGGCGCGAGCATCCGCACGCTCTCGGTGGCCACCGCGTAAGCGATATTGCGGTGCAGCGCGGTGATCTTCTCCACTTTGACCCCGGGCCCCAGCTCCACCTCGTAGCGGGTGACCGTCGGCCCGCGGGTGCAGCCGGTAACCGCGGCGTCGACATTGAATTGTTGCAGTACCGACGTGATCGACTCGGCCATCTGGTCGTTGGCGGCGGTGCGCCGCTTCGGTGGGTCACCGGCGATCAGCAGGTCCAGCGACGGCAGGGTGTACGGGCCGTCCACCACCCGGTCCAAGGCCAGCGTGTCCTGCTTGGCCGATCGCGACTTCGGGCGCCGGGTCGGTTTAGCGGCCGATGCAGGGTCGGCCGGTATCTCATCGAGTGGGTAGTTGTCATACGGCGTGCGCGAGCGCCAATCCGGCGCTTCGTCGGCGTAAAAATCAGCGTCGGCGGACTCGTCGCCGTCGTAGCCGTGGGTCGGCTGCTCATCGGGCTCCGGGTAATCCCGATAGCCGCCCGGCCCGAACGTCCCGGTGCCGAACATAGCGCGCACCGTGGCCGGCGCCTCGCGCAGTGTGGTCCCGGTCAGCAACAACACACCGAACAACACGGCGATCAGCAACAGCGGCGTAGCGATCCACACCGTCAGACCGTCGGACAGCGGCCCGCCGATCGCGAAACCGATGAAGCCGCCGGCGTGGGCACGCTCGTCCGGCATTGGTGGAGAGCCGGCCCACAGGTGCCACAGCCCCAGAACCGGCAGCGCAACCATGGCCGCACCGAGGATCAGCCGCGGGCGGGCGTCGGGATTGGGCTCGGTGCGCATCAGCACCACCGCGACCACCGCGGCGATCGCCGGGAGCAGCACCACTGCGGAACCGACGAAGGTGCGCAGGACGGCGTCGATCCATGCGCCTACCGGGCGGGCGGCATCCAACCAGCAGCTCGCGGCCGTGACGACGGCCAGGCCGAGCAGCGTCAGGGCGGCACCGTCTCGCCGATGTCCCGGGTCGATGTGGTGCGCCCGTCCGACCGATCGCGCCGCAGTGCCGGCGCTTTTCGCCACTAGCAGCCACGCCGCCCGAGCGGCCCGGCCGCAGGCCAGCCCCACCGCGATCGGGCGGGAGTGCTGACGCCGGGCCGGTCGACGACGCGGCCGGGCGGTCGGCCTGCCGCGCGCAGGGTGGGCGCGGGCCTGCGATACCGCCCTTGACCTGCTGTTCCGGGTTCCGGATCGGGCCCGCGATCGGGCCGCGGTCTTACCAGGCATGGCGACAAGCCTAGTCGCAACAGCCTCATAAACACCATCCGCCACACTGGCCACGGGTTTTCAGGTTGTGCGGCGCCGCGCGGCCACGTCGGCGCGGCGAGTAGCTGAGTAGGGTTAACAGGGTCACCGCAACCCGCCCGACGAGCCCCGACGAACTGTGGAAAGGATGCCCATGCCCGTCGTCGCCACCCGGTCACCGGACTAGCGATGGCGCGGAACCCGGCAGCGCAAACCGCGCTCGGTCCGATGACATTGGCGGCGATCGAACAGCACGAGCCGCCCGAGCGGCGGCTGGTGGACGACGACATGGCGGCGCTGTTTCTGCCGACCCGGATGCGGTGGCTGGTATCGGTGCTGCAACGGCCGCTGCTTCGGCGCTTGTTCATCAGCGCAATACAGCGGCCCGGCCCGGGGTTGTGGGCCAGCCTGGCCGGTCGCAAACGCTTCATCGCTGAGCAACTCGACGGCGCGCTCACCGACCCGCACAACGGCATCGACGCCGTCGTCATCCTCGGCGCCGGCTTGGACACCCTCGCCTACCGGTTGACCCGACGGACCCGCATCCCGACCTTCGAAGTGGACCTGCCGGTCAGCATCGCCCGCAAGGCCACCACGGTGCGCCGGGTGTTGGGCACGCTGCCGCTGTCGGTCCGGTTGGTGGCGTTGGACTTCGAACGTGACGACTTGCTCACTGCGCTGGCCGAGCACGGCTACCAGACCGACTGGCGCACCTTTTTCATCTGCGAAGGGGTGACCCAGTATCTGACCGACGGCGCGGTCCGCAGGACTCTGGAGGGACTGCGGGCCGCCGCTCCGGGAAGTCGGCTGGTGTTCACCTACGTTCGTCGTGACTTCATCGACGGGACGAACCTGTACGGCGCGCCGCGGCTGTACCGACGGGTCCGGCAGCGACGGCAACTGTGGCGATTCGGACTGAACCCCGATCAGGTCGGCGGGTTTCTCGAGGAATACGGCTGGCGGCTGATCGAACAGGCTGGGCCCGAAGACATGGTCCAGCGCTACGTCAAGCCGGCCGGGCGCGACCTGACTGCGAGTGATCTGGAGTGGTCGGCGTCCGCCGAGAAAATGTGACCAGCCGCAGACAGCTCAAACCTCGAGCACCGTGGGCAGGATCATCGGCTCGCGACGGTAGGTCTCCCCCACCCATTTGCCGACCGTGCGCCGCACCGCCTGGGCGATCCGCACCGGGTCGGTGACGCGCTCGGCCACCAGGGCTTCCAGTTCGGCCTCGACCCTGCGTGCCGCAGCCTCCAGCGCCTTGGGGTCTTCGGAGAAACCGCGCGAATGCAGGTGCGGCGCAGCGGCGGGCCGGCCGGTGCCGCGGTGCAGCACCACCGTCACCGCGACGAATCCCGACGACAGGATCAGCCGCTCACCCAGTGTGGTATCCCCGACGTCGCCGGTGACCAAGCCGTCGACGAATACTTTGCCGATTGGCACCGCTCCGGAGATGGCGGCCTTTCCGGCAACCAGGTCGACGCTGACCCCGTTCTCGGCCAACAGGATTGACTCCTGCGGCACTCCGGTTCGGGCGGCCAGCGCGGCATTGGCCCGCAGCATCCGCCAGGTGCCGTGCACCGGCATGACGTTGCGGGGCCGCACCCCGTTGTACAAGAACAGCAGTTCACCGGCGTAGGCGTGCCCGGAAACGTGCACCCGGGTCTGGGCGTTGGTCACCACCCGGGCGCCGATCTTGGCCAGCGCGTCGATCACGCCGTAGACGGCCTCTTCGTTACCCGGGATCAGCGACGAGGACAGCACGACGAGATCGCCGGCGGTTAACGTGATGCTGCGGTGCTCGCCGCGCGACATCCGCGACAGCGCCGACAGCGGCTCGCCCTGGGTGC
>CAZPZQ010000368.1:0-3229 GCA_964590745.1 uncultured Mycobacterium sp.
GGAGACGGCGCCGGTAGGACCGAGCTCACCTGTTCGTTCCTGTTCGCCTGCAGCGGCTACTACAACTACGACGAGGGCTATTCGCCGGAGTTCCCCGGCTCGGCGGACTTCGCCGGCACCATCATCCACCCCCAGTACTGGCCGGAAGACCTCGACTACACCGGCAAGCGAGTGGTGGTGATCGGCAGCGGCGCCACCGCCGTCACGCTGATCCCGGCACTGGCCAACTCCGGCGCCGGCCACGTCACCATGCTGCAGCGCTCGCCCACCTACATCGGGTCGCTGCCGTCGGTCGACCCGCTGGCGGCTCAGGTCAACAAGGCGTTGCCGACCAAGCTCGCCTACGCCGTCAACCGCTGGAAGGCCATCTTGTTCCAGTTGGCCCAGTACCAACTTTCCCGCCGGTTCCCGAGGTACATGCGCAAGGCGCTGATGACGATGGCGCAGCGGCGGCTGCCCGACGGCTATGACGTACAGAAGCATTTCGGGCCGCGGTACAACCCGTGGGACGAGCGGTTGTGCTTGGCTCCGGACGGAGACTTGTTCCGCACCATCCGGGACGGTCGGGCCGACGTCGTCACCGACACCATCGACCGCTTCACCAAGGACGGAATCCGGTTGGCCTGCGGCGACGAGCTACCGGCCGACATCATCGTCACCGCAACCGGGCTGAACTTGCAGCTCTTCGGCGGGGCCGCGATCAGGCGTAACGGCGCACCGGTGGATCTGCGCGACACCATGGCCTACAAGGGCATGATGCTGACCGGTCTGCCGAACATGGCGTTCACCGTGGGCTACACCAACGCGTCCTGGACGTTGAAGGCCGACCTGGTGTCGGAGTTCGTCTGCCGGGTGCTCAACTATTTGGACGCCCACGGCTTCGACACCGTGGTGCCGGGCGAGCCCGGTGCCGACGTCGAAGATCGGCCGCTGATGGACTTCACCCCGGGCTACGTGCTGCGGGCGCTGGACTACCTGCCCAAGGCCGGGTCGCGTACCCCGTGGCGGCTCAAGCAGAACTACTTGATGGACCTGCGGCTGATCCGACGCGGCCGAGTCGACGACGAAGCCCTGCACTTCACCAAACATCGCGCGCCGGTCGCGGTTTAGCCCTCCGCGGTGGTCGGCGGTGATTCCGGCCAATAGTAGGAGTCCGGATAGGGCCGCGGTCCGAATATCGCAGTGCCGATCCGCACCTCGGTCGCGCCTTCGGCGATCGCCAGGCCGAAGTCGCCGCTCATGCCCATGGACAGCCGCGGCAGGTGGTGTCCCCGCTCGGCTGCGTCGTCGCGCAGTTCGCGCAGCCGGCGAAAGCAGCCGCGCACCGCAGCCGGATCTGATGCCTGGATCGCCAGCGTCATCAGCCCTTGCACCCGCAGCGTGGGGTAGTCGCCCAACCGGTCCAAAAAGGCCAGCAGCCGGTCCGGTGCCAGACCGTACTTGCTCGGCTCGTCCGATGTCTTGACTTGCACCAGCACGTCGATGGCACGGTTTTCGGCGCGCAGCCGTCGATCCAACGCGGCGGCCAGCTTGGGGCGGTCCACCGACTGCACTTCGGCGGCCAGCCGCGCCACCAGATTGGCCTTGTTGGTCTGCAGGTGCCCGATCATCACCCAGTCGATTCCGCAGTCGGCCAGTGGTTCGGCTTTGTCGCGAATCTCTTGTGCTTTGTTTTCGCCAAAACGGTGCAGGCCCAACGCGACCGCCTGGCGGACCACGTCCGGACCGAAGGTCTTGGTGACCGGCAGGATGCTGACTTCGCTGGGATCGCGGCCCGCCGCGGTGCACGCGTCGGCGACCCGCTGACGGAGTCGGCTCCAGCGCTCCGCGACGGTGCCGGAGCGGGCGGGGTCGTCGACCATGGTGCGGCTACCTCGACGGTGCCGTTGCAGCGTCGGTCGCGGAGTCGATCGCGGCGGCGAGTTCCTCGACCGCCGCCCGGGCTTCACCGAGGCCGGGATGCTCGGCCAGAAGGGACCGCAGGTCGCGGTAGCCGAGCAACACCTGCGCCGACGCATCTTGAAAGGACAGCACTTTCGACGGCAGGTCGATCGCGACGGTCTGCTCGGCCTGCATCAGCCGAGTGCCCAGGCTGGGTTTGCCGAACAACAACAGCTGAGTGGGACGCAACCGCAGACCCGCTTGAGCCGCATGCCCGGAGTGATCCACCCGCGCCATCACCGTGAAGCCACGCTCGATGAGCAGGTTTTCCAAACGGTCCAGTGTCTGGCCAACCGGGTACGCACTCGGCTTCTCGACCCAGCGTGGCACGTGTGTTGTTCCCGTTGCCGACTCAGTATCCGGTGAACTCCTCGGTGCGGATGTCGTCGTCGTCAACGCCGGCGTCGTTGAGCAGGGTGCGCATCGCGGCGACCATCCCGGGCGGCCCGCACAGGTAGTAGATCGGCGCTTTGAGGTCCTTCACATACTTGGCGACCATCGCCTTGTCGATGACCCCGGTCTCGCCGTCCCACGACTGTTCGGAGAGTTCCAGGTGATCCATCGTGGGAACGAAGGTGAAGTTCTCATTCGCCGCGGCGACCTTGCTCAAGTCCTCCAGGTACGCCGCCTCTTCGGGCCGTTTGTTGGAGTAGAACAAGAAGATCTTATGGGCCGTCTTGTCGTGATCCGCCTGCAGGATGATGCTGCGAGCCGGTGTGACGCCGATGCCGCCGGTGAGGAAGACCGCGGGACGAGCGGCGTTGTTGTGCAACGTGAACGAACCGTACGGCGCGTCCAGTGCCACCTCGGTGCCGATCGGGGCGTCCTTCAACACCCGCTTGAAAGCGGTGTCGCGCAACCGGGTTGTCGCCACCAGATGCTGCTCGAACGGCGCACTGGAGATGGTGAATCCGCGGGTGTTGCCTTCTTCGTCGGTCTCCGGCGGGTCTTGCAGCGTATAGTCCGCGAATTGTCCTGCCTTGTACGCGAAACCTTCCGGTTTTTCGAAGTGGAAGGCCATCGTCCCGACGGCGACCTCGACCTTTTTCGCCAACTTGATAAGCGGTAATGCCATGACTGCACTCCTTCCGCCCCCCCGGGTGACCCCTGAAGCCCAGTATGCCCCCGGGCGTGGTGGCCGGGCTAGGCCGGAATCAGACCGTTAGATCACAACGATGCCGTCGTCGTCGCTGTAGACGATTTCGCCGGGGACAAAACTGATTCCGCCGAATCCGACCACCTCGTCACGGACACCGCGCCCGCTCTTGCCGCTCTTGCGCGGGTTGGT
>CAZPZQ010000369.1:0-3221 GCA_964590745.1 uncultured Mycobacterium sp.
ATCAGCACCGACGTCATCAGTCCTAGCGAGCCGTAGCCCTGGGCGACGGTGTCCGACTGAACGTCGCCGTCGTAGTTCTTACACGCCCACACATAACCGCCCTCCCACTTCAGGCACGCAGCCACCATGTCGTCGATCAGCCGATGCTCGTAGAACAGCCCGGCCGCTTCGAACTGGTCGGCGAACTCCTCGCGGTAGATGCGTTCGAACTCGTCTTTGAACATGCCGTCGTAGGCCTTGAGGATGGTGTTCTTGGTGGACAGATACACCGGGAAGTTCTCCTGCAGGCCGTAGGAGAACGAAGCCCGGGCGAAGTCGGCGATGGATTGCTTGAAGTTGTACATCCCCATCACCACACCGCCGTCTTCGGGGATGGTCACCATCTCGCGCACGATCGGCTCGCTGCCGTCGGCCGGGGTGAAGGTGATCGACACCTTGCCGGGCCGATCCACCTTGAAGTTGGTCGCCCGGTACTGGTCGGCGAAAGCATGCCGGCCGATGACAATCGGTTTGGTCCATCCCGGCACCAGCCGCGGCACATTGGAAATGATGATCGGCTCGCGGAAAATCGTGCCGCCCAGGATATTTCGGATCGTCCCGTTGGGCGATAGCCACATGTGCTTGAGGTTGAACTCCTTGACCCGCGCCTCGTCGGGCGTGATGGTCGCGCATTTGACGCCCACCCCGTGCTTTTTGATCGCATACGCCGCATCGATGGTGACCTGGTCGTCGGTGGCGTCACGATGCTCGATGCTTAGGTCGTAGTAATCGAGATTGAGGTCCAGATACGGGAAAATGAGCATTTCTTTGATCATCTTCCAGATGACGCGGGTCATCTCGTCGCCGTCGAGTTCGGCCAGGGTTCCTTCGACTTTGATCTTGGGCTCATGGGACATGTGAGTCCGACTCCTCCTGCTGCGACGCCTTGTGGGCTCTCGAAATCCAGCCTACAAGGGGCGTTGCCCAGCAAACCGGTTCCAGTGGGTCGCAGCCTGGGTTGCCGACGCCGGGTCAGCCGGGCGTGGCGAGGGCGGCGTTGAAGGTGCGGCTCGGCCGCATCACCGCCGCGGTCACGTCGCGATCCGGCGCGTAGTAGCCGCCGATGTCCACCGGCTGACCCTGGACCTCGTTGAGCTCGGCCACGATGGCGTCTTCACTCTCGGTCAACGCGTCGGCCAGCACTGCGAAGTGTTTCGCCAGTTCCGCGTCGTCGGCCTGGGCGGCCAGTGCGTGCGCCCAATACATCGCGAGGTAGAACTGGCTGCCCCGATTGTCCAGCTCACCGGCCTTGCGCGACGGGCTCTTGCCGTTATCCAGCAGCGTGCCGATCGCGGTGTCCAAGGTCTCGGCCAGCAGTTTCGCCCGCTGGTTGCCGGTCTTGTGGCCCATGTCCTCCAGGCTGGCGCTCAGCGCCAGGAACTCGCCCAGCGAATCCCAGCGCAGATGGTTCTCCTCCAGCAACTGCTTGACGTGCTTGGGCGCCGAACCGCCGGCACCGGTTTCATACATGCCGCCACCGGCCAGCAGCGGCACGATGGACAGCATCTTTGCGCTGGTGCCCAGTTCCAGGATCGGGACCAGGTCGGTGAGGTAGTCGCGCAAGATGTTGCCGGTGGCGGCGATGGTGTCCAGGCCGCGGATCAACCGCTCGCAGGTGTACCGCATCGACCGCACTTGCGACATGATCTGGATGTCCAGGCCGTCGGTGTCGTGGTCGGCCAGGTAGCTTTGCACCTTTTTGATCAGTTCGTTCTCGTGCGGCCGGTACGGGTCGAGCCAGAACAGCACCGGCATCCCCGAGATGCGCGCCCGGGTGACGGCCAGCTTGACCCAGTCCCGGATCGCCGCGTCGTGGACGACGCACAGCCGCCAAATGTCGCCGGCTTCCACATCCCAGCTCAGTAACACCTCACCGGTGTCCAAGTCGACGATGTTGGCCGCGCCGTCCTCGGCGATCTCGAACGTTTTGTCGTGGGATCCGTACTCCTCGGCCTGCTGGGCCATCAGTCCGACGTTGGGGACGGTACCCATGGTCGCCGGGTCGAACTGTCCGTTCGTTTTGCAGAAGTTGATGATCTCCTGGTAGATCCGAGAGAAGGTGGACTCCGGGTTGACGGCCTTGGTGTCCTTGAGTTTTCCGTCGGCGCCGTACATCTTGCCGCCCGCGCGGATCATCGCCGGCATGGACGCGTCGACGATCACATCACTCGGGGAGTGGAAGTTCGTGATCCCCCGGGCCGAATCCACCATGGCCAGTTCGGGCCGGTGTTCGTGGCAGCGGTGCAGGTCGTCGATGATCTCGTCGTGTTGCGACGCCGGCAGCGACTCGATCTTCTCGTACAGATCGACCAATCCGTTGTTGACGTTGACCCCTAGCTCATCGAAGAGTTGCTGATGCTTGGCGAAGGCGTCTTTGTAGAACACCTTCACCGCGTGACCGAAGACGATGGGATGAGAGATCTTCATCATCGTCGCCTTGACATGCAGGGAGAACATCACACCGGTTTGGTAGGCGTCCTGCATCTGCTCTTCGTAGAATTCGCGCAGCGCTTTGACGCTCATGAACATGCTGTCGATGATGTCGCCGTCCAGCAGCGACACCTTCGGCTTGAGCACGATCGCCTCCCCGCCCTTGGGCACCAGCTCCATCTTCACGTTGCGCGGGCGGTCCAGTGTCATCGACTTCTCACCGTGATAGAAGTCGCCGTGCCGCATATGCGCGACATGGGTGCGTGACGCCATCGACCACTCACCCATGCTGTGCGGATGTTTGCGTGCGTACTCCTTCACCGCGTTGGGCGCGCGCCGGTCCGAGTTTCCTTGACGCAGCACCGGGTTCACCGCACTGCCCAGGCACTTGGCGTAGCGGTCGTGGATCTCTCGTTCGGCGTCGGTCTTGGGGTCGGCCGGGTAGTCCGGCAGGTTGAAGCCCTTGCCCTGCAGCTCCTTGATGGCGGCGATCAGCTGCGGCACCGATGCACTGATATTGGGCAGCTTGATGATGGTGGTGTCGGGCAGCTGGGTGAGCCGGCCCAGCTCGCCCAGGTTGTCGGGCACCCGCTGGTCCTCGGTCAGCGCGTCGGGGAATTCGGCCAGGATGCGCGCCGCCAGCGAGATGTCACTGGGTTTGACGTCGATACCGGCCGGCCCGGCGAAGGCCTGCACGATCGGCAGGAACGAGTACGTCGCCAGCAGCGGCGCCTCGTCGGTCAGCGTGTAGA
>CAZPZQ010000370.1:0-3204 GCA_964590745.1 uncultured Mycobacterium sp.
GGGCGGGCGGGGCTCGAACCCGCGACCAACGGATTATGAGTCCGCGGCTCTAACCAACTGAGCTACCGCCCCGTGCGCATGCGGCGCGCCACCATCGTGCCATGCCCCCACTAGCGTCGGTCAGCCGAACACGGTCTGGCCGTCGGCGCCGATCAGGTACCGCTCGGTGCCGTGCTCCACCCGCGGCGCGTCGGCAGCCAGCGCGACGGCGACCTTGTTGGCTGCGTTGCGCATCACGTCCAAGGTCATTTCCACGGCTTCAGCGGCCGAGAAGTGCGCACGAACCCCGGCCGCCACGTCGGCCCCGATGTGCGCCGGTGACCAGATCAGCGCGTCGACGTATGCCAACGCAGCCTTCTGCGCCTCGGTGAGCGCCGTCGAGGTCTCGAAACGCGCAATCTCGTCAAACAACGCCTCGGACCCACCGGCGTCCAGTGCGGTGCCCTCACGCAGCGACTGGCACAGCCGACAGTGGTGTTGCGCAGCGCCGCGCAGCCGAATCACCTCGGACGTCACCGGATCCAACTGCCGCAGCCGGGCGACCGCCGGCAGAAACCGGGTGAAGACCGCCTCGGCCGGCGCACTCGAGTGGTTCCACTGGATGGCCTCTGGCCAGCCTACCGGCAAGTTGAGCGCTTCCAATCCGGCGCGCACCCGCGGCACGAAATCAGCGATGTACATCTGCACCACTGCGCCAAACGTCTTGTCTGCCAGCCTCTTTATTAACCGGGTCCGCTGCGCGTCATCGACCATCGACACATCGACGCTGAACTGTTCGGCGAACTCGACGACGGCAGGCAGCCTCCGTGTCCAAAGCATCGCCGACCGCTATCTCGGTCGGCAGGGCCGGCAGGCCAAGTGCGCCTGCGCAGGCCGGTCGGATCACGCTGCCGAGCCGGCCACCGGATAACGCCACCAGTCGGGTCAGCTCACCGGCAACGTCCACGTCCTGAATTATTGCCCTCACGCCGACCCGATACGACTTTGCCTGCGTCTATCTTTACCATCCGAAGATGACCTGTGACAGCCATGGCACCTGAACCATTCCAGACCCGAGGGCCGGGCGGTGTCCGCATCGCCGCCGATCGGCTGGGCGCTCCCACCGACCGCGCCGTGGTGTTTCTGCACGGCGGCGGGCAGACCCGACGCTCCTGGGGGCGGGCCGCCGCTGCAGTGGCCGAGCGAGGCTGGCAGGCGATCACCGTCGACCTGCGCGGCCACGGCGAGTCGGACTGGTCCGACGACGGTGACTACCGCGTCGTCAGCTTCGCCGCCGACATCCAGGAGGTGCTTCGTCAGCTACCGCCGCGGCCGGTGTTGGTCGGCGCCTCCCTCGGCGGTTTCACCGCGATGCTGCTCGCCGGTGAGCTTGCACCGGGCATCGCCAGCGCGGTGGTGCTCGTCGACATCGTCCCGAACATGGATCCGTCCGGGGCCAGCCGGATACACGCCTTCATGTCCGACCGGATGGAATCGGGCTTTGACTCCCTCGACGAGGTCGCCGACATGATCGCCGAGTACAACCCACACCGGCCCCGGCCGACCGATCTGGCCGGTTTGACCACCAATCTGCGTCGCCGCGGCGACCGCTGGTACTGGCACTGGGACCCGCAATTCATCAGCGGCGTTGCGGCACTTCCCCCGTTCGAGGTCACCGAGGTCGACCGACTCAACGCCGCGGTTCAGGCGATCCTGGCTGGTGGCGTGCCCATGCTGTTGGTGCGCGGTCAGATGAGCGACCTGGTCAACCAAGAGTGCGCCGACGAATTCCTGTCGCGCTTCCCGCAAGTGGAGTTCGTCGACGTCCGCGGCGCGGGCCATATGGTGGCCGGTGATCGTAACGACATTTTCGCCGACGCGGTGTTGGGTTTCCTCGCGCGGCACGCCGACACGCAATGACCGCAACCGCGCGCTACACGGTGCGCGCCAGCCGCCCTGCCAGCAGTTCGGCGAACCTCGCCGGATCGTCCAGTGCACCACCCTCGGCGAGCAGCGCTGTGCCGTAGAGGAGTTCCGCGGTCTCGGCGACCTGAGTTCGTGCCGCGTCGTCGTCCGCCTTCTTCAGTGCGTCGCGCAGACCAGTGATCAACGGATGGCTCGGGTTGAGTTCGAGGATCCGCTTGCCGATCGGAATCTCCTGCCCGGATGCCCGGTAGATTCGGGCCAGCGCCGGTGTGATCCCGAACGCGTCGGTGATCAGGCACGCGGGTGACTCGGTCAGCCGAGTGGACAGCCGCGCCTCTTTGACATGCTCACTCAATGTCTCGGTCAACCACGCCAACAGGTCGCTGAATTCCTTCTCCTGCTCCTTGCGCTCAGCCTCGTGCGCCGTCTTGTCTTCCTCGGAGTCCAGATCTACTTCGCCCTTGGCTACCGACTGCAGTGGCTTGCCGTCGAATTCGGTCACCACGCCTACCCAGACTTCGTCGACCGGGTCGGTCAGCAGCAGCACCTCATAGCCCTTGGCCCGAAATGCCTCCAGGTGCGGTGACTTCACCAGTTGGTCGCGTGTTTCGCCGGTGACGTAGAAGATCTGTTCTTGACCATCTTTCATCCGTTCGACGTACTCGGCCAGCGTGGTCGGCTCGTCGTCGCTGTGAGTTGAGGCGAACGAGCACAGGTGCAGCAGGGTGTCCTGGTTGTCGAAATCGCCCAGCAGGCCCTCTTTGAGCACCCGGCCGAACTGAGTCCAGAAGGTGCGGTAGTCCTCCGGACGCTCGGACTGCAGGTCTTTGATTGCTGCGAGGACTTTTTTGGTCAGCCGCCGCCGGATCGCGGTGATCTGCCGATCCTGTTGCAGCATTTCCCGGGAGACGTTGAGCGACATGTCTTGTGCGTCCACGACGCCCTTGATGAAGCGCAGATACTCAGGCATCAGCTGATCGCAGTCACTCATGATGAAGACGCGTTTGACGTAGAGCTGAATCCCGGTCGCGGCTTCCCGGTTGAACAGGTCGAATGGGGCGTGCGACGGGATGAACAACAACGCCTGGTATTCGAAGGTGCCTTCGGCCTTCATCGAGATGACCTCGAGCGGGTCGTCCCAAGCGTGCGCGATGTGCTTGTAGAACTCCTTGTATTCATCCTCGGACACTTCGTCTTTGGGCCGGGCCCACAGCGCCTTCATCGAGTTCAGCGTCTCGGTTTCGACCGTGACGACTTCCTCGCCGCCTTCTTCGGCCGGCGGGGTGCGCCGCTCGACCT
>CAZPZQ010000371.1:0-3191 GCA_964590745.1 uncultured Mycobacterium sp.
TACTCTCAGATCCGTCCACATTTGTTGCAACGACCACCTGAATTCACCCGAGTGGTGTACGTGGTGGCCGCAGAGTCAGCACCTAAGTCAGGGCATCCCAGGCGTGCTGAACCCGACGAATGACGTCACCGCCGCGGTGCTCGGATAGCACCCGGATATGAGTCCAGCCAACCTGATGGATGTACTCCAGCCGTTCGGCATCCTTGACGAACTGGGCTCGACTGGTGCGGTGCTGGTCGCCGTCGTATTCGACGGCGAGTTTGATGTCCTGCCATCCCATGTCCAGGAAGTACTTCGGGTAGCCGTCCGGGCCGGGGACCGGGATTTGGGTTTGCGGCCGGGGGAAGCCGGCCTTGATCAACAGCAGCCGCAGCCTGGTTTCCTTCGGCGACTGCGCGCCGGAATCGACGAGATCCAGCGCAACCGCCAGTTGACGCAGACCCCGGGTGTGCCGGTGGTGTCCAGCCAGCGCGATGACGTCGGCGACTTTGAAGTCGGTGGCTCTGGCGAGCGCGTCGAGCCTGGCCACCGCCTGTCCTATCCGTCCGCGCCTGGCCAAGTCGAACGCGGTACGTTCCGGCGTGGTCAATCGGATGCGGCCAGGCCTTTGGGTTTCACCTTCCAACAGCAGGTCGTCGCGTGTCTTGACACCGTGCGGTGCCCGGGCATTGCGCCAGATCAATTCGATCAATGCATCGTCATCGACCCATTCCGCGCCGTGCATCGCGGAGGCTGCCAGGCCAGCGATCACGCCTGCCCGGCGTGACCATAGCCCAGCCGCGACGATGCGCTCCCGCAACAACGGTTGGACCCGGTTGTCCAGGTAGACGTTCGGCATGATCGCCGTGTAGTACTTGCCCAGTTCATACCAACTGACCAAGCCCGCAGCGCGCGCCTTGGAGCCGATGAACGGCCGCTCGCCCCATTCCCCCAGCGGGGATGGTGCCTTAGGGTTACGACAACATCGTTGACTCTGCGGTGACCACACAGAAGTGCGAGTGGAGTGCGTGGTCAGTGCAGAGTCAACGAAGTCAGTCGCTCTGGAAGTAGCTGAGCAGACGCAGGATCTCCAGGTAGAGCCAGACCAGCGTCACGGTCAGGCCGAGCGCGATGCCCCAGGCGGCCCGTTCCGGCGCGCCGGCCCGGATCATCTGGTCGGCAGCGTCGAAGTCGATCAAGAAACTGAATGCGGCGATGCCGATGCAGACCAGCGAGAACATGATCGCCAACGGTCCGCCGCTGCGCAGGCCCAGGCCTTCACCGCCGCCGACACCGAACATGCCCAGCAAGAGGTTGCCGATCATCAGCGCCAGCGCCCCGAACAGCATGGCGACGATCATCCGGGTGAATTTGGGGGTGACCCGGATGGCGCCGGTCTTGTAGACGACGAGCATCCCGGCGAACACCCCGAATGTGCCCATGATGGCCTGGCCGATCATCGCCCCGGCATTGCTGGTCGATACCGCGACACTGGCCAGCAGGAACGAGATGGCGCCGAGGAAGGCACCTTCCAGTGCAGCGAACGTCAGCACGATCGGCTTGCTGTCCTGCTTGCGCGCGAACATCGCGTAGAACACCAGCGCCAAGGCGCCGAACGCCCCGATGAAGGTGAAGGGGCCGGCCAACTCCTGATTGGCGGCCACCGCGAAGTACGAGAGTATGGCGACGACACTGAGCACCCCGAGGGTGACACCGGTCTTGGTGACGACGTCGTCGATGGTCAGCGGGCGACCGACGGCCCGTTCATACTGCGTCACATAGGGGTCGGCCTGGTATCCCTGGCTGACCTGCGGAGTTGCCCCGGCTACCCCGGTTCCATAGCCGCCACCAAACTGCGCGTATCCACCCTGCTGCCTGGGCAGCGAACGAAATACCGGGTTGCTGGTCTCCCGCACCGTCGCATCCTTCCTTGCACGCTGACGTAATTGTTCGAACAGATGATCAACGATCACCCGCCGGGGGAGGTTCCCCGACCACTCACGGCTAGACCTTACCCGCGAGCAGGCGATCACCGGTAGGGATCTAGATTGCGAAGGCGTGACAGGTGACGCCGAGCAGGTTCTGACCACCGTCGAGAGCGGGGTCGGGTTTGTGACCCTGAACCGCCCCAAAGCGCTCAATTCGCTGAACCAGACCATGGTCGACGTGCTGCGTACGGTCCTCACCGACTGGGAAAACGACGACGCGGTGCGCTGCGTGGTGCTGACCGGTGCGGGCGATCGGGGGCTGTGCGCCGGCGGGGATGTGGTGGCGATTTACCACAGCGCCAAAGCCGACGGCGTGGCCGCGCGACGGTTCTGGCACGACGAGTACTTGCTCAACGCGCAGATCGGCCGGTTCAGCAAGCCGTACGTGTCGGTGATGGACGGCATCGTGATGGGCGGCGGTGTCGGCGTGGGCGCGCATGCGAACACCCGCATCGTCACCGACACCACCAAGATGGCGATGCCCGAAGTGGGCATCGGCTTCATTCCCGACGTCGGCGGTACCTATCTGTTGTCTCGCGCGCCCGGGTCGCTCGGCCTGCATGCGGCGCTGACCGGGGCACCGTTCTCCGGCGCTGACGCCGTCGCACTCGGTTTCGCCGACCACTACGTGCCGCACCACCGACTCGATGAGTTCACCGCAGCGATCGCCGGTGCCGGTGTAGCTGACGCGCTGACCGATCATGCTGTCGAGCCGCCGCCGAGCGCCCTTGCCGCCCACCGGGACTGGATCGACCAGTGCTATGCCGCGGACAGCGCGGCTGAGATCATCGCGGCGCTTGCCGAACACGGCTCCGCTGACGCAGCAGAAGCCGCACGCCTGATCTCTACCCGCTCCCCGATCGCCGTGTCGGTGACGCTGGAATCGGTGCGCAGGGCCGCCGAGCTGGGCACCCTGGAAGAGGTGCTGGTCCAGGAGTATCGGGTGTCGTGCGCGTCGTTGCGGTCCCACGATTTGGTGGAGGGGATCCGCGCGCAGTTGATCGACAAGGACCGCAACCCGCGCTGGTCCCCGTCGACCCTCGGGGAGGTCAGCGCCGCCGACGTGGCCGCTTATTTCGAACCCGCACAGCCCGATCTGACCTTCGAGGAGAGCCATGGGTACTGAGACGAACAGCTATGACACCATCCTGGTCGAGCGCGACCAGCGGGTCGGCACCATCACGTTGAACCGGCCGCAGGCACTGAATGCGCTCAACAGCCAGG
>CAZPZQ010000372.1:0-3164 GCA_964590745.1 uncultured Mycobacterium sp.
GAATGTTGACGATGGGTTTGGGTGCCGGCTTCGCCTCCGGATGGTCGGGTGACCCCGGCGCGGTGACCCGGTACGCGGTGCGGCTGTCGGCGCCCGCGGTGGTTTCGGCCAAAGAGGGCGCCGAGATCGAGTTCAGCGGCCGGATCAAGTCGCTGGACCCGCAGACCCGCACCGGTGTCGTCATCGTCGCGGCGAAGTCCGATGGCCGGAAGATCTTCGGCCTGGCGACGCTGACCGTCCGCTTCCGCTGACGGACCGGTCGTCGCGGTGCAGCGGTGCGCCGTGATGCTCTTAATCTTTGTCAAAGGTCAAGCGGCGTTGATGAGCTGGGTGTTTAGCCATCGGCGGTAGTTGGCGGCTTCGAGTCGGGAGATGTCGTTGGGCCAGACGCCGAGGTGGGCCGCGGCGGCGGCCAGGGTGATGTTTTGGGCTTGCCGGGTCGGGCGTAGGTCGCTGTAGTCGTCGATCGGGCAGGGTGCGGTGAGGTGTTTGAACATCTCCCGGGCGACCGAAGAGGCCGGGATCGGGGCGACACCGCAGAGCATGGCGAACGCGGCTTGTGAGCGTAGGCGGTCGGTGTTGGTGCCGGCGGTGATGAGCAGCTGTGCCGCGGTGTCGGGGCCACCCCGAAGGCGGCCCGCAGCGCAGGATTGAGGGCGGTGGTCAAGGTGTCGATCTCGGTGGTCAGCTCGTCGACTTGGTCTTCGAGGAACTCGATACGCTCGGCCAACGCTTTGCAGGCCGTCAGTACCGCGATGGTGACCGAATCGGTATCGGCGCTAGGTCGGCACCGAGCCAGCGCCTGCACCAACCGCAGTGTGGTGGCATAGCGGCGCTAGCGTTCGCGTAGCTCGGCGGGGCCGGTGACAAGGAGGTCTTTGATCTGCTGGATCGCCGCGGTGCGAGCTTTGACCGCGCCGCCGCGAGCGATCAGCAGCGCTTTGAGCGCGCCGGTATTGGCGTCTTTGGGCACGGCCAGGCCATGTCCGGCCAGCACCGTGCGGGCCGCGCTGTAGGCGTCCAGCGGGTCAGACTTGTCTTGACGGCGTCGTGCTGTGCGGTCGGGTCGATTGACCTCGACAACCTCGATCCCGTTGTCCTGCAATGCTCGGGTGATCCCGGCGCCGTAGCTGCTGGTGCCTTCGACGCCGGCGATGAGCACTTCGCCAAAGCTGCGCGCCCTGGCGATCGCGACGTAGTAGCCGGTCGGGTTGGTCGGGAACTCAGCATCGCCGAGGGGCTGGCCGTTTTCAGTCAGGGCCACGACATGGATGGTGTCGAGGTGGGTATCGGCGCCGATGACCTCACCCACCGCGCGGTGGGTGACAACCCGGTGGGGCGGGCAGACAAGACATTGATGAGGAACGACCAGGCTCCTGATTCTGATTAGGTCATGTCCGCCCCCCGAGCTCTCGCGGCGGTACTTGCCCGCACAGCGCTGGTGGGACAAATCACTTGGAAGACAACCCAGCAGGGCGTCAGTCAGAGGCAGGGTCATCACCAGCGGCGAGCGGGCGAGACCATCCTCACCTGGACCGGCTTAACACCATCGATGTCAGACCCCCCCGATACACTCGCACGTATGTTCGATGAGATGGTTTCCGAGCTCGCTGACCTGTCAGAACTGCCCGAGGCGGACGAGGCTGCCCTGGAGGCCGCGATCGCCGGCTGGGCGCAGGCCGAGGCCGCTGCCGCGGCACGGCGCCTGGCGGCGATCGCCGAGTTGGCCGGGCGGCGCCTCTACGACGATCCCAACCGTGGCAGGTGGGCCTGTGACGAGTGGGACGCGGTGGCCGCCCAGGTGGGTGCGGCCTGCGGTGTCAGTCACGGCAAAGCATCCGGGCAGATGTATCTGGCGTCGGCGTTGCGCGAACGCCTGCCCAAGGTGGCCGCCTTGTTCGCCAACGGGCTGCTGAACGCGGCACTGGTGGCCAGCATCGCGTGGCGCACCACGCTGATCCAAGACCTTCGGGCGCTTTCCGCGGTCGATACCGCCCTGGCCGCGGACGCGTTGCGCTATGGGCCGCTGTCCGCGGTCAAGACCGCGCAGGCCATCGACGCGGTCATCGAACGTCACGACCCGCAGGCGCTGCGCCGCAGCCGCCAGCACGCCCGCTCCCGCGACCTGGTGGTCGCCGAACGCGACACCGACCATGCCACCACGCCGGTGTGGGGCCGGCTGTACGCGCACGATGCCGAGGCTCTTGATCGCCGGTTGATGGCGATGGCGCACAGCGTCTGCGATGACGATCCGCGTACCGTCGCCCAGCGCCGCGCCGACGCGCTGGGTGCGCTGGCGGCCGGCGGGGAGGCTTTGGCGTGCGCGTGCGGCAATGATGACTGCCCGGCCGGCCGGGGCCGCCCGGCCAGTCCGGCGACGATTTATGTGGTGGCCCATGCCGACAGCATGGACGCCCCCGTCGATGCGCACCGCAACGGCGAAGACCCCGATCGGCCGCCGATCGACTCCGAGGACCTGTTCGCGCCCGTAGAGCGCGCCCCCGAACCCGATCCGCCGCCGCAGGCTCCGCCCGCACTGCTGTTCGGCGGGCCGCTGATCCCGGCACCGCTGCTGGCCGAGATGATCGCCGCCGGTGCCACCATCAAACCGGTGCGCCATCCCGGGCCGAATAGCGCTCCGGAGTCGGGGTATCGGCCTTCGACGGCCCTCGATGAGTTCGTGCGCTGCCGGGACATGACGTGCCGGTGGCCCGGCTGCGACCGACCGGCGGAGTTCTGCGATCTCGATCATGCGATCGCCTACGCGCTCGGCGGGCCGACGCACCCGTCGAATCTGCGTTGCTTGTGCCGTAAACACCACTTGCTCAAGACTTTTCACGGGTGGCGCGACCGGCAATATCCGGACGGCACCATCGACTGGATCAGCCCCACCGGAGCGCTCTACACCACCCACCCCGGCAGCCGGTTGCTGTTCCCCGCCCTGTGTGAACCCACCGGTCGACTACCCGACGCTGTTGTCCGGCAACCGGCTTCAGCCGGCCGCACCCTTATGATGCCCACCCGCCGACGAACCCGGGTGCAAAACCGCGCGCACGCCATCGCCGCCGAACGTGCCCTCAATACCAGACCGCCCCCTGATCGCCCTTAGAACCAGGTGCTCGGGTCGAACAGCTCGAAGCCGCTGCTGGCCGCACCACCGAACA
>CAZPZQ010000373.1:0-3156 GCA_964590745.1 uncultured Mycobacterium sp.
GCCGATGCCCGCGACAAAATGAGTGACCCGCCCGTCGGTGTCGTCCCAGATCTCCGGGCCGGTGGTCTGGTAGTGGCTGACCGCGTTCTGCGGGTTGGAGTACTGGTCCGGCTTCCAAGCGCCGTCGATCTCGGTGACCAGCCGGTTGGACACGCTGTAGTAACTGTCTGGGTGGTCCGGCGGCACTGCCGTCGGACAGACCACCACCTCTGCGCCGTACGCGCGCAGCACATTCTGCTTGTCTTCGCTGACCTTGTCCGGGCAGACGAAGATGCACCGGTAGCCGCGGCGCTGCGCGACCAGAGCCAGCCCGACCCCGGTGTTGCCCGACGTGGGCTCGACGATGGTGCCCCCCGGCCGCAGCTGCCCGCCGGCTTCGGCGGCTTCGATCATCTTCGCCGCGATCCGGTCCTTGGCGCTCGCCCCTGGATTGAGGTACTCAACCTTCGCCACCACGGTGGCCGCGTCGGCGGGAACGACCGAATTCAGCTGAACCAGGGGCGTGTTGCCGATGAGTTCGCTGATGTGTCGGGCGATCCGCATGCCTTCATCGTCTCAGGTGATCGATGCAGCACGTCAGCCGGTGGCCGCACGGATGTATTCGCCGATCTGGCGTAATGAGCGGGTGGCCTCCGGCACCAGTGGTGCGGCCAACTGGAAAACGTGCATCTGGCCTGGCCACACCCGCACCTGAACCGGAACCCCGGCAGCGGCCAGCACCCGGGCGCCCAGCCGAGCGTCGTGCAACAGCACTTCGGATCCGGATACGTGAATCAACGTGCGCGGCAACCCGGGTTCGACATGTTCCAGCGGTTCGAAGATCTCGGTTGTGCGACCGTCGACCCGGTCGTTGCGCGCCGCGGCGGCGATCAGCTCGACGAGAGCGTCGAGAGCGTTGGGCGGGATCATTGCGTCGGTGCGGATGTTGGGGTGCGCCTGTTTGGGTTCCTTGGCGATCTGCATCAGCGGTGACATGGCCACGATCGCGGCGGGTTCCTCGCCTTCGTCGAGCAGCCGTTCGGCCAGCGCCAGCGACAGGTAGCCGCCCGCGGAGTCACCGGCCAGCACGATCTGTTCCGGTTCGTAGCCCTGGCGACGCAGCCACCGGTAGCCCTCATAGCAGTCGTCGACAGCGGTTGCGATGGAGTGTTTGGGGATCATCCGGTACTCCACCACCAGTACCGGACTATCGGAGTATTTCGACAGTTTGGTGACGAGGCGCCCGTGTGTGTTGGCCCCGCAGGTGAGGAAGGCGCCGCCGTGCATGTACAGCACGATGCGGCGGGTGCCATCGGCGGGCAGTACACCGGCGGCACGGACCAGCTGCGCAGTGCACTGCGGCAACCGGATGCTGGCCCGGATGGTGCCTGGCGCCGGTAGTATCGCCCGCGCGGCGAAGTCGATGAGCCCCCAGGGCCACGGTGCCCGAGGCAGAAAGCTACCGATCGACAGTGTGGGCCGGATGGTGAGCCGAGCGGCCAACCAGGCCAGCCGGCCGGCGATCCCGGCGGCGTCTTCAACGACCTCGACGGGCATACCGTCGCTGATCGGGAACCTACGGCTGCCGGGTAGCCGAGCCGGGCCGGTAAAGGCGCGAGCTGGACTAGCCACCTTGCTGGGTGCGGTCACGGTCAACACTCCCCACAGACTCGCCGAGTCTCCGTAGTGTGTCGGCCCGAGCCGGCAGGGCCAACGCGGTTAAGACGTACCTTCGCACACTATAAGAGTTTGGCCAAACGAAGAGTTGGATTTGATACCAAAATCTATCCACAACGTGACCCCGCCCGACCTTCGGCCGCAGCGAAACCCGACACACGCTGCCTAAACTGGCAGCATGGCTGTTTACCGGCCGCGGCGATCGGCGCTAGCCCTGGCGGCAGCGGGTTTCCTCGCGTCGACCGGCACCGCCTACCTGGGCGTTCGCAACCTGTTGGCCAGCCAGGCTGATCAGGCGCGCATGATTATTCCGAAGGCTTGGGCTCCGCCGCCCCGCGCCGACGGGGTGTATACCGGCGGCAGCGGATCGCTGCAAGCCTGGCGGCACGGGGTGTCCGTCGGTCTGCATTTGATGGTTTTCGGTGACTCGACCGCGACCGGCTACGGCTGTCACAGCGGCGACGAGGTGCCCGGCGCGCTGATTGCCCGCGCACTGGCCCGACGGACCGGCACCAACGTCCGGCTGAGCACCAAAGCGATCGTCGGTGCCACCTCTAAGGGGCTACCCAGTCAGGTTGACGCGATGTTCGTGGCCGGTCCACCGCCGGACGTCGCGGTGATCATGATTGGCGCCAACGACATCACCGCGCTCAACGGCGTCGCAAGTTCCGCGCGCCGACTGGGTGCGGTAGTGCGGCGACTGCACGCCAGCGGCGCGGTTGTCGCGGTCGGAACCTGTCCGGATTTCGGCGTGATCGCCGCTATTCCGCAACCGCTGCGCTCGGTGGCCCGCGCCCGCGGGCGCCGGCTGGCGCATGCTCAGGCAGCCGCGGTGCGGGCGGCCGGCGGCATCCCGGTGCCGTTTGCCGATCTGTTGGCACCGGAGTTCCAGCACTCGCCCGAACTGCTCTTCTCCGAAGACCAGTATCACCCGTCAGCTGCCGGATACGAGCTGGCGGCAAACCAGTTGATCCCAGCACTGTGCGCTGCGTTGGGGGTGCCCGCAGCGGCAACCGACAGCCCGGTGGCCGAGCTGCCATGGACTCCGACCGCAGCGAACCATGTCGGTTGTCGGACCCGGCGATTGGCGATATCGCGGCTGCGGCACCGGCCGACCACCGGAGTGCCCGCCCCCATCGTGCCCAGTAAGGAGTAGGCGCTAGATTCGGGTACATCCGATCGAAGGAGTCGCCGTGCCCGAAGCCGTCATCGTTTCAACCGCCCGCTCGCCGATCGGCCGGGCCGGCAAAGGATCACTGGTCAACATGCGACCCGATGACCTGGCCGCGCAGATGGTTCGGGCTGCCCTGGACAAAGTGCCGGCGCTGAACCCGCACCAGATCGACGACCTGATGATGGGTTGCGGCCTGCCCGGCGGTGAAGCCGGCTTCAACATCGGTCGAGTGGTCGCGGTGGAACTCGGCTACGACTTCCTGCCCGGCACCACCGTCAACCGGTACTGCTCGTCGTCGTTGCAGACCACCCGGATGGCTTTCCACG
>CAZPZQ010000374.1:0-3151 GCA_964590745.1 uncultured Mycobacterium sp.
CCGGCCAACACGCTGATCACCGAGTTCATCGCGGAGCATCGGGGTCATCGCGACGGCCCTGATGGTCTGCGGTGGGGTGTCGAGCCGATCTGCACACAACTGACCGAGTTGGGTGTGCCGATCAACCCATCAACCTACTCCGACAACCTCGACCGAGAACCCAGTCGCCGGCAACGCCGCGACGAGGAACTCAAGGAGGCCATCCAGCGGGTTCACGCTAATAACCGCGATGTTTACGGCGCCCGCAAGGTTTGGCTGGCACTGAACCGCCAGGGCATCGCCGTGGCCCGCTGCACCGTCGAGCGGCTCATGGCCGAGTTGGGCCTGACCGGAGCGGTGCGCGGCAAGGCCAAGAAGACCACAATCGCCGACCCGGCCGCTGACCGGCCGGCGGATCTGGTCGGCCGCAGATTCGCCCCACTGGCGCCGAACAGATTGTGGGTGGCTGATCTGACCTACGTGTCGACCTGGTCGGGGTTTGCCTACGTGGCGTTCGTCGTCGATGCCTACGCCCGACGCATCCCGGGCTGGCGAGTCGCAGCGACGATGGCGACCTCGATGGTCCTCGATGCGATCGAGCAGGCCATCTGGACCCGTCAGCGAGAAGGCTTCATCGACTTCAAAGATGTTGTCCACCACACCGACCGCGGTTCCCAGTACACCTCGATTCGGTTTACTGAGCGGCTGGCCGAAGCCGGCATACAGCCGTCGGTTGGCGCGGTCGGCAGCTCCTACGACAACGCGCTGGCCAACGGCTTGTACAAGACCGAGGTAATCGGGCCGGGCAGGCCCTGGCGCACCATCGAAGAGGTCGAGTTAGCCACCGCCGACTGGGTCAACTGGTTCAACGTTGATCGCCTCTACGAGCACTGCGGCGATATCCCACCAATCGAGCTGGAGACCGCCTACTACGCTCGCTACCAGAGGCCAGCAGCCAGTTGAGTCCTCAAATCCGAAAGTCTCCGGACACTCCGGGACGATTCACCACCCCGCGAACAGGGCACTACAAGACATACAGCCGTTTGTCGACCGCCACGGTGATGGGACCACTTTGACCAGGGTTTAGCCAGCTTCATTGGACCACCCCGTTTGCCAGTTATGGGACCACTGGCGTGTCGCGCCGGTGGCCGCTCGATTACTGGGTCGGATCACTTCATGTCGATCGACGTGAAGGAGGTCCGCTGAATGTATCGGGAGGTTTCGGTGATCGAGGTACGTGAGCTGTTGCGGGTGTGGATGGCGGGGGCCGGCTTGCGCCGGGTGGCTGTGTTGGCCGGGGTGGACCGCAAGACCGCACGCGACTATACGAACGCGGCGGTGTTGGCGGGGCTGGACCGGGCCGGTGATCTGGATCAGCTCACCGACGAGCTGATCGGCGCGGTGATCGAGGCAGTGCGTCCGGGCCGACCAGATGGTCACGGCCATACGTGGGAGCTGTTGCGCGCCAACCATGATCAGATCGTCGAATGGGTCGGCAAAGACTTGACGGTGGTCAAGATCGGTGACCTGCTGGCCCGCCGAGGCATGATGGTGCCGCAGCGGACTTTGCACCGGTATGCCACGGCGTGCACCGACTACCGGGGCCGTGGGGCCGGTGGCACGGTGCCGGTCGTCGACGGCGAGCCCGGTGTGGAATGCCAGATCGACTTCGGGAAGATGGGCAAGATCTTCGATCCCGGATCGGGGCGCAACCGGGTAGTGCACGCGTTGATCTTCACCGCGGTGTACTCGCGGCACATGTTCGTGTGGCTGACGTTTTCTGAGACACTGGAGGCGATCATCGCCGGCTGCGAGGCGGCCTGGCGATTCTTCGGCGGCGTGTTCAAGGTGTTGATCCCGGATAACATGACACCGATTGTGCCCAAGGCGGATTCGACCGATCCGCAGTTCAGTGTGGGATGGACGGAGTACTCCCAAGCCCGCGGATTTTTCACCGACCCGGCCCGAGTGGCTCACCCATGCGACAAACCCCGGGTGGAACGCATGGTCCAGTACGTGCGCGGCAACTTCTTCGCCGGCGAGGAGTTCACCGACCTGGCTGACGCCCAGGCCCGCGCCCAGGCGTGGTGTGCCGATAAGGCCGGGCAGCGTATCCACGGCACCACCTGCGCCCAGCCGGCGGTGGTGTTCGCCGAGCGTGAGGCGGCGCTGCTGCTGCCCGCCCCGGTAGCGGTCTACCAGGCGCCGATCTACGCTCAAGCCAAGGTGCACCGTGACTACCATATTCAAGTCGGCCGGGCCTTGTATTCCATCCCTGAACACCTTCGCGGGCAGACACTTTCGGTTCGTGCCGATGGGGAGTTGGTCAAGGCGTTTTTCCGCGGCAAGCTGGTCAAGACCCACCCCCGTCAACCCGCTGGCGGGCGCTCCACCGACCCGGCTGATCTGCCCACTGAGAAGACCGCCTACGCGATGCGGGACCTGACCCGGCTGATCACCACCGCCGCTGCTCATGGGGCCGATATCGGCATCTACGCCGAACGCCTGCTCAACCACCAACTGCCCTGGACACGGATGCGCCAGGTCTACCGGCTGTTGGGACTGGTCAAACGCTACGGCCCGACACCGGTGAACACCGCCTGCGGGCGTGCCCTGGAACTCGACGTCGTCTCGGTGTCCAAGATCGCCGCGATGCTGCAAAAAGCCACCGAGAACACCCCGACCGAACCGGCGCGGGCGGCCACCGGGCTAGCCCCGGCCCGGTTCGCCCGAGACCCGGGTGAATACCGCCCCCACGGCAGGCAGCGGCCCGACTGGCTCAGCGTCATCGACGGCGCCGCCGCCCCCACCAGCGGCAACGACAGCGCGGGGCGGTGATCACCATGGCGACCAAGCCCGCCGTCAGTGACCCGATCTCGGCCGACCTCAAGAACGTGATGCGCCAGCTCAAGCTCGGGAAAATGCTTGACACCCTGCCCGAGCGGCTCACCTTGGCCCACCAGCAGCACCTCTCCCACGCGGCGTTTTTGGAACTGGTCCTCGCCGATGAAGCCACCCGCCGCGACAACAGCTCAGCGGCCCGCCGCGCTCGCGACGCCGGCCTGGACATGACCATGCGTCTGGATTCCTGGGACGACACCGCCGCGGTGCGCTACGACCGCACCCTGTGGACCGACCTGACCAGCCTGCGATTCCTCGACGGCCCGCACGG
>CAZPZQ010000375.1:0-3141 GCA_964590745.1 uncultured Mycobacterium sp.
GTGCCCGACCCGGGCGGTGCCGCGTTCTACGGGCCGAAAATCTCCGTACAGGTCACCGACGCGCTCGGGCGCAACTGGCAGATGTCGACCATCCAGCTGGACTTCAACATGCCGGATCGGTTCGATCTGGAATACACCGCGGCAGACGGCTCCCGCCAGCGACCGGTGCTGATCCACCGGGCCCTGTTCGGATCGATCGAGCGAGTCTTCGGCGTGCTGACCGAGCACTACGCCGGCGCGTTCCCGGCCTGGCTGGCGCCGGTTCAGGTGGTCGGTATCCCGGTTGCCGACCACCATGTCGACTACCTGGACGGTGTTGCCGCCCAACTGAAAACGCACCGAATCCGGGTCGAGGTGGACGACAGCGACGACCGGATGGCGAAAAAGATCGTCACCCACACCAATCAAAAGGTGCCGTTTTTGCTGCTGGCCGGAGACCGCGACGTGGCCGCCGGAGCGGTGAGCTTCCGGTTCGGTGATCGCAGCCAGATCAACGGGGTGGACCGCGATGAAGCCGTCGCGGCCATCGCCGACTGGATCACCCGACGCGAAAACGCCGTCCCGACGGCGGCGTTGGTCAAAGTGAGCGGTTCGACGTGACCAGCGGGGCCGGCGACAAGCGGGTGATCGTGGACTCGGGTGCCGGGCACCCCGACCACCTGGCCCGGCTGTGGACGCCGTACCGGATGGCCTACCTGGCCGAGGCTCCGCTGAAACGGAACTCCGCGGGATCGACCAAGTCCGATCAGCCGTTCACCGACATTCCGGCCCTGCCGGACGAGGACGGCCTGATGGTGGCCCGCGGTGAGCACGTCTACGCGGTGCTCAACCTGTACCCGTATAACCCCGGGCATCTGATGGTGGTGCCCTACCGGCGGTTCTCCGAACTGGAGGAGCTCACCGAAGCCGAGAGCGCGGAAATGATGGCGTTCATTCAGAAGGCGATCCGCGTCATCAAGTCGGTGTCGCGTCCGGACGGCTTCAACGTCGGTCTGAACCTGGGCGCGTCGGCCGGCGGTTCGCTGGCCGAACACCTGCACGTGCACGTCGTTCCGCGGTGGAGTGGCGACGCCAACTTCATCACCATCGTCGCCGACTCCAAAGTCATCCCGCAGTTGCTGCGAGACACCCGCCGGCTGCTCGCCGACGAGTGGGCCAAACAACGATGAGCCGGTTGCATTTCCTGTCTCGGTCGGTGTTCACCGGCATCACCACGCCGCTGGCGAAAGCTTTGCTGCGAGTGGGTTTCACCGCTGACATCGTCACCATCGTCGGCGCCGCGGGTGCGGTTCTGGCGGCGCTGACCCTGTTCCCGATCGGACGGCTGTTCGCCGGCACCCTGGTGGTCTGGTTCTTCGCGCACTTCGACATGCTCGACGGGGCGGTGGCGCGACAAAGCGGCGGTGGCAGCCGATTCGGCGCGGTGCTGGACGCCACCTGCGACCGGATCAGCGACGGAGCGGTGTTTTCCGGGCTGTTGTGGTGGGCCGTGTTCGGTCTGAACAGCGCATCCCTGGCGGTGGCCACGTTGATCTGTCTGGTTACCTCGCAAGTCATCTCCTACATCAAAGCCCGGGCCGAGGCCAGCGGGTTGCGCGGCGGTGGCGGCCTGATCGAACGGCCGGAGCGGCTGATCATCGTGCTGGTCGGCGCCGGGCTGTCGGACCTGCCCGGTTTCCCGCTGCCGTGGGCGCTGCCGGTAGCGATGTGGCTGCTGGCGGTGGCCAGCCTGATCACCTGCGCCCAGCGGCTCCACACGGTTCGCATCTCACCGGGGGCGGTCGATCCGGTGCAGCCGGTCGGTGACGGACCGGACCATCGGGATCGCGGAGGCGCACAACCGTGATCTCCACGCCGACCGGTTTCAAAGTCCCCGGAATGAGCCTGCTCGATGGTCGGGCCACCGACTGGGGGTACGCAGCCGGCTGGATGATGGTGCGGGCAATGCCGGAGCCGTTCGCGCGCACCGCCTTCGACGCGGCAGCGCGGTATGCGGCCCGCGGCGGCGGTCCAGAGCAACTGCGCAAAAACCTGGCCCGGGTGCTGGGCGTGGCCCCTGCCGAAGTGCCCGCGGCGCTGATCCGGGCCGCGCTGAGGTCGTATGCCCGGTACTGGCGGGAGGCGTTTCGGCTGCCGGCAATGGACCACGCCAAGCTGGCCCGGAAGTTCGACGACAAGGTCACCGGGAAAGAGCATCTGGTCGACGCGCTGGCGGCGGGTCGCGGTTTCATCCTGGCGCTGCCGCACAGCGGTAACTGGGACATGGCCGGGGTCTGGTTGGTCCATACCCACGGCAGGTTCACCACCGTCGTCGAACGGCTCAAACCCGAGTCGTTGTACCGACGGTTCGTCGCCTACCGGGAAAGCCTCGGCTTCGAGGTGCTGCCATTGTCCGGCGGTCAGCACCCCCCCTTCGATCTGCTGGCTCAGCGGCTGACCGAAAACCGGCCGGTGTGCCTGATGGCCGAACGCGACCTGACCCGCAGCGGGGTACCGGTCGACTTCTTCGGGGAGCCCACCCGGATGCCGGCCGGGTCGGCGAAGCTCGCGATCGCCACCGGGGCCGCGCTGCTGCCGGTGCACTGCTGGTTCACCGACGACGGCTGGGGGTTCAAGGTGCATTCGCCGCTGGACTGCAGCAGCGGCGACGTTGCGGTGATCACCCAGGCGCTGGCCGATCGGTTCGCCGCAGACATCGCGGCGCACCCGGCGGACTGGCACATGTTGCAGCCGCAGTGGCTGGCCGATCTGTCCGATGCGCACCGGGCCCGGTTGGAGGAGCGCTGATGCGGATCGGCATGGTCTGCCCGTATTCGTTCGACGTTCCGGGCGGCGTGCAATCGCACGTGCTGCAACTGGCCGAGGTGATGCGGGCCCGCGGCCACCAGGTCAGCGTGTTGGCGCCGGCGTCACCGCATGTCAAGGTGCCCGACTACGTCGTCTCGGCCGGCAAGGCCGTGCCCATTCCGTACAACGGTTCGGTGGCGCGGCTGCGGTTCGGCCCGGCGACTCACCGCAAGGTCAAGCGGTGGCTGGCCGACGGTGACTTCGACGGGCTGCACCTGCACGAACCCACCGCGCCCCGCCTGGCGATGCGGGCGCTGAGGGTGGCCGCGGGGCCGCGCGGCGCGACGTTGCCCG
>CAZPZQ010000376.1:0-3123 GCA_964590745.1 uncultured Mycobacterium sp.
GCTGCCGGCGTTCTACCCGCCGGGCTGGTTCTGGCTGGGCGGGCGCGCGGCGGCGCTGACCGGTACGCCGGCCACCGAGGCCTGGGCGATGTACAAGCCGTGGGCGATCATCTCGATCACCGGGGCGGTGGCCGTCGCGCTGGCGTTGTGGAACCGGCTCATCCGCTTCGAGTACGCCCTGCTGGTCACCGTCGCCGCCGCGGCGGTGACCTTGGCGTACAGCTCGCCCGAGCCGTATGCGGCGATCATCACCGTGCTGTTGCCGCCGGTGCTGGTGTTGACCTGGTCGGGGCTGCGCGCCGGGGCGCGGCCTGCAGTCGCCCACCCCGCCGAGGGTGAATCTCACGACAGACACGCCGACGAGCCCGTCGCCGATTTCCCCCTCGCGGCCACCGCCAGGCACAGTGGCTGGGCCGCCGTCGTCGGCGCCGGGGTCTTCCTCGGCTTCGCGGCCACCTTCTACACCCTGCTGGTGGCCTACACCGGGTTCACCGTGGCGGTGATGGCGCTCGGGCTGGCGGCGTTCCGTTGGCGGCGCGACGGCCTGAGAGCCGCGCTCGACCCGCTGGCGCGAGTCGCCGTGATCGCCGTCATCGCCGCGGCCATCGCCGCTATCACCTGGCTGCCGTTCCTGCTGCGGGCGGCCCGCGAACCGACCAGCAACGCCGGCAGCGCCCAGCACTACCTGCCCGCCGACGGCGCCGAACTGTCCTTCCCGATGCTGCAGTTCACCCTGCTGGGCGCGCTGTGCCTACTCGGCACGGCCTGGCTGGTGATCCGGGCCGGCCGGTCCACCCGAGCCGCCGCGCTGGGCATCGGCGTGCTGGCCATCTACGCCTGGTCGCTGCTGTCCATGCTGACCACGCTGGCCCGCACCACCTTGCTGTCGTTTCGGCTGCAGCCGACGCTGAGCGTGCTGCTGGCCACCGCCGGGGTGTTCGGCTTCATCGAAGCCACCCGGGCGTTGCGTCGCCGGTCCGCCGCGGCGCTGCCGGTGGCCGCCGCGGTGGGGCTGGCCGGCGCCATCGGCTTCAGCCAGGACATCCCCAACGTGCTGCGGCCCGACCTGGCGGTGGCCTACACCGACACCGACGGCCACGGCCAGCGCGCCGACCGGCGACCGCCCGGCTCGGAGAAGTACTACTCGACCGTCGACGCCGCCATCACTCGGGCCACCGGCCGGCCCCGCAACGACACCGTCGTGCTCACCGCCGACTACAGCTTTCTGTCCTATTACCCCTATTGGGGGTTTCAGGGGTTGACGTCGCACTACGCCAACCCGCTGGCCCAGTTCGACCGGCGCCGCCAAGCGATCGAAGGCTGGGCCAAGCTGAAAACCTCGGCCGAGTTCACCCACGCCCTGGACAGCGTGCCGTGGCGGGCGCCGACGGTGTTTCTGCTGCGTCGCGGCGCCGGGCACAGCTACACGCTGCGGCTGGCCAAGGACGTCTACCCGAACCACCCCAACGTGCGGCGCTACACCGTGGAATTCGACAGCGCGCTGTTCGCCGGGCCGGAGTTCACCGTCGAGAAGATCGGGCCGTTCGTGTTGGCCATCCGGACCGGCTAACCGGCCGGGTTGGCGTTGCGCTCCAGGGTCGCGGCGTTGGCAATATCGGTTGCGGAACTTCGCGTGCAAACGACGCCGTCCGCGCACGGCACCACCAATCGCCGGACCACTTCGCGGACCATCGGGGCGCACCGAGCGACTTCACTTCAGGGTCCGCGCGGATACCCAGGCGCGGCTGCGTATCGCGGCGGAGATGGAGCACGAGTCACTAACGGAGTTCGCGCTCTGCGCAGCCGAAGAACGAGCGGAGTCTGTGCTGTCCCGGCAGACGACGCTGCCCGCTGACTTCTTCGACGCGAAGTTCCGCGATGTTCGACGCCTTGTCCGACCCGCCGAGTCCCAATCGAGCGATGCACCAGGTTGCGCGGGGTTGCGCGCTCGCCGCGGGTTTCTCGACCCGGTTGAGTCGCGCCGGTGTTCGTCTGCACGACGTACGGCGAACGGCATTCCGTTGAAAGTTTCAACTGCGGACAGCCAACGCTCAATGACTGGCTCACCCGGCACGCGAAGACCGCACAGGCCAAGCGCACCGCCCAAGTATTCGTGTGGACAGAAGAAGGCGGCGCCTCGGTGCTGGCGTACTTCACGGTGTCAGCACACGAAATCGTGGCCGCCGATCTGCCCCGCCGTCTCGCACGCGCGGTCACCTCCAGAGCAGCAACGTTGCATCGCCTTTCCGCGACACCGGCGCGTCGACACCCACCAGCCGGCGATCAGTGCCCGGTTAGCATCTAGGTCCGTGACCGACCCGCGGCCCAACTACCGGATTGCCCGGATGGTGGCCGTGATTGCCGGTCTGCTCGGCGCGCTGCTGGCGATCGCCACCCCGCTGCTGCCGGTCCAGCAGACCACCGCCGAGCTGAACTGGCCGCAGTACGCCACCCTGTCGTCGGTGCAGGCACCGCTGATCAGTTACGTGGCCACCGACCTGCACATCAGCGTGCCGTGCCAGACCGCGGCCGGGCTGACCGGGCCGCGCGACGGCAATTCGGTGCTGTTGTCCACCGTGCCCAAGCAGGCGCCCAAGGCCGTCGACCGCGGTCTGCTCATCGAACGCGCCCACGACGACCTGGTGGTGGTGGTGCGCAACGTCCCGGTGGTGGTGGCGCCGCTGGCCCAGGTGCTCGGCCCGGCCTGCCAACACCTGATTTTCACCGCGCACGCCGACAAGGTCACCGCCGAATTCGTCGGCCTGACCCAGGGACCCAACGCCGAACACCCCGGCGCACCGCTGCGCGGAGAGCGCAGCGGCTACGACTTCCGGCCGCAGATCGTCGGCGTCTACACCGACCTGTCCGGCCCGGCCCCGCCCGGGCTGACGTTCACCGCCACCCTCGACACCCGCTACTCCAGCGCGCCCACCGCGCTCAAGCTGGCCGCGATGATCCTCGCGGTGGCGCTGACCATCGCCGCGCTGATCGCCCTGCATGTGATGGACACCGCCGGGGCCGGCCGGCACCGCCGGGTGCTGCCGCCGCGCTGGTGGTCGATGTCGCCGCTGGACGCGCTGGTGGCCGCGGTGCTGGTGTGGTGGCATTTCGTCGGCGCCAACA
>CAZPZQ010000377.1:0-3117 GCA_964590745.1 uncultured Mycobacterium sp.
GACAACCTGCGCAAGGGCGCGGCGCTGAACACCATCCAGATCGCGGAACTGCTGGCCGCGTTATGATCCGCGGGTGCGCCCGGCCCCGCTGACCGCCCGCCGAGCCGCTCGGCGCTCGCTGCTGGTCGCGTCCGCCGTGTACCTTGGTGCAGCACAGGGTATTTCACCCGCACATGCAGACCCGCCGGCACCGATGCCGCAGCCGGTGCTGTGGCCGCTGGTCGAAGGTCAGGTGGTGCGGCTGGGCCCGACCGCCGGCACCGGAACACCGAGCCGCGACTACGGCATCGGCGCCACCGATCTCTGCGAATTCATCGAGTTTCCCACCGCGGTGCTGCAGGTCTGCGGCGACAGCTTCGCCGGCCAGGGCGTTGGCTTCGGCGGGTGGTATTCACCGATCGCGCTGCGACTCGACCCGGCGTCGATCGACGACCCGGCCGGGGTGCGCTACGTCGGGGTCACCGGCGTCGGGGAGCCGCTGCTGGCCGACCCCACACCGGCGGGGGCGTCGCAGCTGCCGGCCGGGGTGGTGCAGATCAACCGCGCCAACTACCTGATGGTGACCACCACCAAAATGCTGGTGCCGCAGACTTCGCGGCTGGTGAAAGCCGAACCGGTACACGGGCGTTGGCAGACCGTCCCGGGTTCCCGACGGGACGCCTCTTACCAGGGCTTCGGCCAGTCGCAGGTCAGCGGCTACTACGATCCGGTTCCGACCCCGGACTCGCAGAGCGGATGGGTTTACTTGGTGGCCAACAACTTTGACCGGAGCGCACCGGTGACGCTGTACCGGGTTACGCCGGAAGCTTTCACCGACCGGTCCCGCTGGCAGGGCTGGGCGGCCGGCCCGGATGGCGGCTGGAATAAGCCGCCGACTCCGTTGTGGAACGACCAAATCGGCGAATTGAGCATGCGCCAGATCGACGGCAAAACGGTGCTGTCGTATTTCAACGGGACCACCGGAAACATGGAGGTCCGGGTGGCCTACGACCCGACGTCGCTGGGCACCGCGCCGGTGACCACGGTGGTGCAGCATGCCGAGTGGCCGGACTGGCCGGAGCCGGTGGAAAACCTGCCGCACCCTTTCGACAATCGGCTGGCGCAGCCGTACGGCGGTTACATCTCACCCGGTTCGACGCTGGACGAACTGCGGGTGTTCGTCAGCCAGTGGCACAACAGCGACCCGCGCGCTCGTGCCCCGTACCGGGTGATCCAGTTTGCGGTCAACCCGTTCAAGCCGTGGTCCGGGCTTTGAACCCGGGTCGGCAGCGGGTTGGGCGATTCGCGCGTTCTGGATGTCGGTCACGATATTGTCCAGATCGCCCATTCCGGGGGTCCGGCGAAAGCTCGTGCTCACGACCGGTTGACGACGACGTTGACGATGGGTGCATCGCCGTTCGAGGCGACGGTGAGCAGCGCGGCGTTGGGTGCCGAAACCACGTGTCCGCCTTCGACGGTCACCTGGTAGCCATTCGGGTATTCGACGGTCGGCACTGAGATGGTGGTCTGTGTGCCGCCGGGGAAGCTGCCCTCGCCGTCGGCTCGCTCGGTGGAGTAGCTGAAGGTGAAGGTTCCGTTGTCGAACGACCAGGAATCCGGGGTGCCGCCAACCACCTGCGGGTACGGCTCGGCGAGCACCGCCAGCTTGGCGCTGTCGACATTGTCGCCGGTCGGCGGCTTGCCGGGGTCGAACACCAGCGCTTCGGTGTTCGGGTCCAGGGTGGTGATGTCGTGCTGGCCGGTGTAGGCCCACTGCATCCAACCGAGCCGGTCCTGATCGGCAGCTTGCAGCGTGGCGGCGACGGTGCCGAGGTTGTTACTGGCGAACTCGGTCATCAGTGTCGGGATATGGTGCGACTCCGCGTACGCAACGGCCTGGTCGGCGGTGGCGAGTAGTTGCGGCAAGCATCCGAAACTGAGGTCGGCGACCTGGGTTTGGATGCAGTAGTCATGGAACGCGAAGACGGAGTGCGGGTCGTCCACCGTGCCTAGGTGGGTGGGTAGCCCGAGGCCGAAGCCGAAGTTCGGTTGGAAGAGCACCGGCGTGGTCGGGTCGACGGCCCGGATCGCCGAATCCACCTGGTTGTAGAAGGGCGTCAGCTGCTGGCCGTCGAAGAACGGATTGCCGAACAAGGTCGCGAGCCACCGTGAGCCCGCCCAGGGTTCATTCATGATCTCGTAGCCCGCTACATCAGGGTTGTCTTTGAAATAGTTCGCCACGTATTCCCACGCCCGGGCGTAATGGTTCTGAAGGCCGAGGCCATTTGGTCCGTGGGCGTTTAACCAGAACGCATCCCAGGCGTGGTTCTGCGCCGGGTTCAGGAAGTAGCTGTATGGAAAGCCCACCTCGGGATTGGGCAGACCGCCGGTTTGCACCGCCCACTCCGGTGCGCCTTCACCGCCGAAAGCGCTGCTGTACAAGTCCTGGTGCATGTCGAGCACGGAGAAGATGCCGTGGTCGGCCAGCGTCTGCACGGTTCGTTCGATCGACTCGAGGTACGCCTGATTGAACACGCCCGGCTCGGGTTCCACCCCGGCCCAGATGACGCCCAGCCGCACCACGTTGAATCCGTTGGCGGCCAGGAACGCTGCATCGTCATCGCCGAACCCGCCGGCGGACGGCTCGAACGGCGGCACCTTGTACACCTGGTTTGTGCCGTGCAGCATGACGACCCGGCCGGTGTCGTCGGTGAGCCAGGTGCCGGCGGTCTCCACGGCGCTGTGCCCGCTCGGCGGCGCACCGGCCAGCGTGCCGTAGTGGCCGACGGCGCCGTGGCTGCCCAACGCGCTGCCGTTGCCGCCGGCTCCACCGAGGGCGGGCAACTCCCCGGCACCCGCTGCGCTGTCGCCGCCGTCACCGCCGTTCCCCCCGCTGCCGAATAGTCCGGTAGCGCTGCCGCCGTCGCCCCGGCGCCGCCGTTCATGCCGTCGCCCCCGGCGCCCCCGGCGCCGCCGATGCCGAACAGCCAACCCCCCGCGCCACCGGCACCACCGACACCAGCGTCGGTATCGACGGCCCCGTCGCCGCCGGCACCGCCCACGCCGCCGATGCCCAGCAGCCCCCCGCCGGCGCCACCAGCGCCCCCGGCAGCACCGTTGCCGCCGGCGCCGCCGGCC
>CAZPZQ010000378.1:0-3104 GCA_964590745.1 uncultured Mycobacterium sp.
TCGGCATGGTGATGCCGGAGATGTCGGCCTCCTGGAAGGCGTCGGTGCCGATCAGCTGCCGGCCGACCTGACCGGTGATGGCGACGACGGGAATGGAGTCCATCTGTGCGTCGGCCAGCGCGGTGACCAGGTTGGTGGCGCCGGGTCCGGAGGTGGCCATGCAGACGCCCACCTTGCCGGTGACGTGGGCGTAGCCGCTGGCTGCGTGTCCGGCGCCCTGCTCATGGCGAACCAGCACATGGCGCAGCTTTTGTGAGTCGAACAGCGGGTCATAGACCGGCAGCACGGCGCCACCGGGGATGCCGAAGATCACCTCGACGTCCAGTTCCTCCAGCGACCGGATGACGGATTGGGCCCCGGTGAGTTGCTGTGCCGGGATGGGCGCGACGACCGATCCCCCGTTGACCGGCTGCCTGAGATTTTCCGCCGGTCCCCGCGACGGTCGCGTGGTGGGTGCGCTCACGGTCTCCTCTTTTGATGTGTTCTGTTAGGCCGGTGGGTGGTTGCCGTGCTGACAACAAAAAACCCCCGCCAGCTCAGCTGCTGCACGAGGGTTGCGCGTTGGTGCTCGAATCCGGCCTGGAGCTAGTCAGGTTCAGCGACCAACGCGCCGACCAAGTACTACGAGCAATTCGCGGTGGTCCACAACGTTCGACGTTAGCCTCCGCACAGGTCAGCCGTCAAATTTCGGCTCAACGGCGCACCCGGACGGCCCCTGCGCCGGCGGCCCTCGATGACGTGGTCCGTGCAGGTGGTCGACCACGGCGCTGTGCTCGCCGATGCCGGCGGTCCAGTGCTCGAGCAGCACGGCAGACACCCCTTCCATCGCCCCCGGTGCAACCGGTGACATCATGCGAGGATGGCGGCCGGCTCACCCGACACGGCATCGGTGGTGATCAAGGTGTCGCCGATGGCACACCTCGCCGTCGGCTTCCTGACGTTGGGTTTGCTGATCCCGGTGCAGAGCTGGCCGCTGACCGCGCCAGTGCTGATCGTTCCGGTCGTACTGTCAGCGTTGGTCGTTCGGTTGCGCACCGTCGCCGATCACCAGACTGTGACGGTGCAGACTTTGCTGGGCAGCCGCTCAGTGCACTGGAACGACGTCGAGGGTCTGCGGTTCACCGGCGGGTCGTGGGCGCGAGCTCAGCTTAAAAACGGAGACCAACTCCGACTACCGGCGGTCACGTTCGCCACCCTGCCGCTGCTCGCCGATGCCAGCGGCGGAAAGGTGCCCAACCCGTACCGCTGACCGGCCAAGCACCGATTTTCACAGCAGCGGGTTCGCCTGGTTGAGCAGCACCCACAGTGCGACGCCGCCGCCGATGCCGAGCAGTAACGCCGCGAAGGAGCCGATGAAGGGCCGTCGAGCCCAGCCACGATCGCCGTCCAGTCCGTACCGGCCCGGCCCGACCAGCACAATCGCGACCGCAACAACGACCAGCATGATCTGGTATTCGTGATCGCCCGGGAATAGAAAAGACAGGCGTCCGTCGGTCTGCGCGGAGACGCCAGCCAG
This sequence comes from uncultured Mycobacterium sp., assembly GCA_964590745.1. Classification (GTDB taxonomy): domain Bacteria; phylum Actinomycetota; class Actinomycetes; order Mycobacteriales; family Mycobacteriaceae; genus Mycobacterium. The sequence continues at coordinate 1,517 of CAZPZQ010000378.1, forward strand.
CACACTGTTGATCAGATAGGCCAACGCGCCGCCGGCAGCCAACGGAGTGAACAGCCCCAGCACCAACAGCACACCGGCGACGATCTGCCCGCCGGCCCCAACGTAGGTGAGGATGTTGGCATGCTGGTAGCCGGCATCCGACAGCGCATTTTTGAAGCCGGTCAGCCCCTGCCCGTCCCACCAGCCGAACAGTTTCTGCAGGCCGTGGGCGACCAACAACACACCCAGGCCGGCCCGCAGGATCAACAGGCCCAAGTCCTGGGTACCGCGCCGGTCAGCGCCCCGGAACGGGTGGTCATCGGTGTCGTTGCCGCGCGATTCGGCCGACCGCCGACCACCGGTCTGCGGCTGAACGTAGGGCAGCGGCTCTTGATCGCCGATCAGGCTGTACCCGGTCGCCCCGATGCGAGCGTTGGACGAGTCATACGGCGGGATGGTCGTCGTTTCGAAATCACCGGTATAGGCCGCCGACGGCAGATCGTCCTCTGGATCCACCAGGCGCGCCGATCTGGTGCCGCTCCGGCTCGCCCCCGCAGAATCGTCCGGGCGCTGCCAGCGCGAGTCCTCAGGTTGACTGGTCACCCTTGCCAGGGTAAGGGCAACCCCGGCCGGATTGGGGATTTGAACGGGTCTTTTGCCGAACCGATTCGCTCCAGCCGCGATCCGCTGCGCCGCCACGCGGGAACCATCGTGGCGGACCCCAGCACGGTATCCGTACCCTGACGGGCATGTGGATGCGCGGATCGGGTCGGCGGGCGGCCGGCGTGCTGTGCACCGCCTTGCTGGTCTTGTCCGGCTGTGCACACTTCGACGACGCCCAGTCACAGCCGTTCACCACCGTTCCGCACCGCAGAATCGCGCCTACCACTACCCCGCCGCCGCCACCGCCGCTGCCGGCGAAACCGTTTCCCAAGCAGTGCCCAGCCCCCGGGGTGATGCAGGGCTGCCTGGAGAGCACCAGCGGCTTGATCATGAAGCCGGACAGCAAGTCGGCCCTGGTGGCCGAGCGGACCACCGGCGCGGTCAAGGAGGTCTCGGTCAGCGCCGAGCCCAAAGTCAAAACGGTGATCGGCGTCGACCCGTCCGGCGACGGCGGATTGATGGACATTGTGCTCTCGCCCACCTACACCCAGGACCGGCTGATGTACGCCTACATCAGCACCCCGGGCGACAACCGGGTGATCCGCATCGCCGACGGCGATGTGCCCAAAGACATTCTGACCGGCATCCCCAAAGGCGCGACCGGCAACACCGGGGCGCTGATCTTCACCAGGCCGTCGACACTGGTGGTGCTCACCGGCGACGCCGGGAATGCCGGCGCGGCCGCCGATCCGGCATCGCGGGCCGGCAAGGTGCTGCGCATCGAACAGCCCACCACCATCGACTAGGCCGCGCCGACGACCGCACTGACCGGGATGGGCGCCGGAGGCGGGCTGTGCATCGACCACGTTGACGGCTCGCTCTACATCACCGACCGCACGCCCGGTGCCGACCGGCTGCAGCGGATCACCAAGGACTCTCGGGTGTCGACGGTGTGGACCTGGCCGGACAAGCCCGGCGTTGCCGGCTGCGCGGCCCTGGACGGCAC
>CAZPZQ010000379.1:0-3103 GCA_964590745.1 uncultured Mycobacterium sp.
ACCGTTGACCTTTTCCTTACCATGGAAACGCTCTGCCGACTGAGCTAAGGGGGCCGTACATGTCCCGGCCGGCGGCAACCAATCGGCGGCGCCACCGGCCTGTTAGAGGGTACAACCTGCCGCGCAACCGCACCAAACCGCAGGTCCAGCATGCGCGCGGCACCGCCGCCGACGCGCCACTCGGTGCGGCTTTAGGCTGAAGTCATGGCTGATTCGGATCGCCTCTATTTTCGCCAGTTGCTCTCCGGCCGCGATTTCGCCGCGGGCGACATGATGGCCACCCAGATGCGCAACTTCGCCTACCTCATCGGCGATCGGCAGACCGGCGACTGTGTGGTGGTCGATCCGGCCTACGCCGCCGGGGACCTGGTCGACGCCGCCGAAGCCGACGGCATGCACCTGTCCGGGGTGTTGGTCACCCACCACCATCCCGACCACGTCGGCGGCTCGATGATGGGGTTCGAACTGAAAGGATTGGCCGAGCTGCTGGACCGGGTCAGTGTGCCGGTCCACGTGAATACCCATGAGGCGCAGTGGGTTTCCCGGATCACCGGGATACCGCTGACGGATCTCACCGCCCACCAGCACGGCGACAAGGTGCGTATCGGCGACATCGACATCGAACTGCTGCACACCCCCGGGCACACGCCGGGCAGCCAGTGTTTCCTGCTGGACGGCCGGCTGGTCGCCGGTGACACGCTGTTCCTGGAGGGCTGCGGGCGCACCGACTTTCCCGGTGGCGATTCCGACGAGATGTATCGCAGCCTGCAGCAACTGGCTGCGCTGCCCGGCGACCCGGTGGTGTTCCCCGGGCACTGGTACTCGGCCGAGCCGAGCGCAAGTCTGTCCGAGGTGAAACGGTCCAATTACGTCTACCGGGCCAGAGACCTGAATCATTGGCGGATGCTGATGGGCGGCTGAGCTGGCGGTATTCAGGGTCTGCTGTGGTATAAGCGGGGAGTGCATTTGATCGGGTGGCTCGATGACCGCTGGCACGGCGCAACCGGTGCAGGATCCGGCACCTGGTTGGCGTGGGCCGCCTGGGTAGCGCTGGCGCTCAGCGTGGTCGCCTTGGTCTACCTGCACCGACAACTGCAGCGCAACCGGCAGCTGACCACCGAACAGGTCCGCCCGCACGTGACCATGTTCATGGAACCGAATGCCACCGACTGGCACCTGATCGAATTGGTGGTACGCAACTTCGGCAAAACCCCGGCCTACGACGTCAGCTTCGAGTTTTCCCGGCCGCCCAGCGTCGCGCGGTACGAATCGGCCACCGATGGCTACGCCGACGTCGTTCCGCTCATGCTGCCCGATCAGCTACCGGTGCTGGCGCCCGGACAGGAGTGGCGCACGGTGTGGGATTCGGCGATCGACCGCGCCGAGTTGGGTGATGCCATCGAGTCGCGGTTCACCGGGACGATCAGCTACTGTGCCATCCCCGAGCAGCCGCCCCGGGGATGGCGGGTGTGGCGTCGCGAGCGGCCCCGGTACGTGAACAAGGTGACCTTGGATTGGTCCGAACTGCCGCCGGTGCACCGGCTGGAACTGATGACGACACACGACCTGGCCAAGCGGGAAAAGCAGAAGCTGGAGTTGCTGCGCAGCTTGGTGACGTTCTTCCACTACGCGAGCAAGGAGACCCACCCGGACGTGTTCCGCAACGAGATCGAGCGGATCAACCGCGCGACCAGGGAAACCCAGGACCGGTTGCACAGCCGCGAACGGGCGACGGACTCCGACAGCACCGACATCACCGTGCGGTTGGGCGACCCGGCCAGCAAATTGGGTAAGCACCGCAGCTGAGATGACTTCTCCGGTCTCCTATCGCCGCGACGAGTCGATCGCGGTCATCACCATGGACGACGGCAAGGTCAACGCCTTGGGTCCGGCGATGCAGCAGGCCATCAACGCGGCGCTGGACAACGCCGACCGGGACGATGTCGGGGCGGTGGTGATCGCCGGCAATGCCCGGGTGTTCAGCGGCGGATTCGACCTGAAGGTGTTGACCTCCGGGCAACTGCAGCCGGCCATCGACATGTTGCGCGGCGGTTTCGAGCTGGCCTATCGGTTGCTGTCGTATCCCAAGCCGGTGGTGATGGCCTGCACCGGGCATGCCATCGCGATGGGTGCCTTCCTGCTGTGCACCGGCGATCACCGGGTGGCCGAGCCGGCGTGCAACATTCAGGCCAACGAAGTCGCGATCGGCATGACGTTGCCGTATGCCGCGTTGGCGATCATGCGGCTGCGGCTGACCCCGTCGGCCTACCAGCAGTCCGTCGGCCTGGCCAAGGTGTTCTTCGGTGAATCGGCTATCGCCGCCGGGCTGCTGGACGAGATCGTGTTGCCCGACGCGGTGCTGGACCGGGCCAGCGAAGCCGCTCGCGAGTTTACCGAGCTCAACCAACCCGCCCACGTCGCCAGCAAGTTGCGGGCGCGTGCCGAGGCGTTGGCGGCGCTGCGCACCGGGATCGACGGCATCGAAGCCGAGTTCGGACAGTAGCGTCAGCTGCCGCGACGGTGGTCGCGACACCGTCACGAACCGATATCAATCCCGAACATCACTGGACTCACCCTTCACTTGAACCACTAGCGTCACTGTGATCTTGGGCGGCGGTCCGAAGCGGTGCCGCCAACGTGAGGGTGACATGCGAATACTTCTGCGACCGCCGCGTGCCCGGCGGCTGGCGTCGGCTTTCGTCGTCGTCGCGGTGGGTGCCACGGCTCCGTTGTGGACCTCGGCCCCGACGGGCGCCGACCCGTGTTCAGTGCCGCCCGGTGCGCAGGCGGTGCCGCCGGGTTTCCCCGGAGCCGAGACGGTGCCGCCGCTGCCGGTCGAACATCTGCCGATCGGGCGCAAGCCCGGCGCTCCGCGGATGTCTCCGCCGGGGGCCGCCCCGTTGATACCGCAGGCCGCGGTGGTCGCACCCGGGCCGAAGTTCCCGCAGGCGCCGATCGTTCCGCAGGCGCCGCTGCTGCCGGAGGCCACCTTGATTCCGGAGTCGGCCGTGGCCCAGCCGGCAGCGCTGGTGCCGCCGCCGGGGGTGACCTCACCCCCGCCGGCGGGGGCGGCGGTGCCGCAGTTGGCGCCGCCGGAAGCGAC
>CAZPZQ010000380.1:0-3053 GCA_964590745.1 uncultured Mycobacterium sp.
TGTCCCTCCGCGACGGAGTGGCCTGCTAACCGGCCCGATTCCAGTTGGTGCAGGCCGCCAACCCGTGCCATTGTGCTCCGGCCGATCCGCGCGACTGCAGCTGTAAGCCGATGGAAAAGCGACGGTACCTGGGCAGGCTGTCCGGCCCGCTGCTGGATCGGGTGGACCTGCGGGTGCAGATGCATCCGGTGCGCGCAGGCGCGTTCTCAGCCACCGACGGCGAGTCGACACGTCAGGTGCGCGGCCGGGTGGCGACGGCCCGCGCCGCCGCGGCACAACGCTGGCAGCCGCACGGCTGCCATACCAACGCCGAGGTCAACGGCGCGCTGCTGCGCCGTAAGTTCCGGCTCAGCGATACGGCGATGACGCCGTTGCGCACCGCGCTGGACCGCGGTCTGTTGTCCATCCGTGGCGCCAACCGGACGTTGCGGGTCGCCTGGACATTAGCCGACCTGGCCGGCCGTGCGTCCCCCGGCCGTGACGAGGTCGCCACCGCACTGAGTTTTCGGCAACCGGGGGTATCGCGATGAGCGCCGGCATACATCGATCCGACACCTGGCGCGCGTGGGCCTACCTGTCCCGGGTGGCCGAGCCACCGTGCGCGGAGTTGGCCGCCTTGGTGAAACGGGTCGGGCCGGTGGAGGCCGCAGAGCGAGTTCGAGGCGGTCATGTCGACGACGCGCTCGCGAAGCACACCGAGGCCAGACGTGGAATCAACCAGGCGGAAACCGATCTCGAAGTGCTCGCCCGGCGCGGTGGTCGGCTGATCACGCCGGACGACGATGAATGGCCGGTGCTGGCGTTCGCTGCGTTCGGCGGTGTTACGGCCGGCTCGAAGCCGCAGTGCCGGCCCCCGATGGTGTTGTGGGCGCTAGGCCAGGGCGACCTGGACGAGATCACCTTGCGTGCTGTCGCCGTCGTCGGAACCCGCGCCTCGACCGCCTACGGCGAACTTGTCACCGCTGACCTGGCCGCCGGATTAACCGAACGCGGCGTGGCGGTGATCTCCGGCGGCGCTTACGGCATCGACGGCACCGCGCACCGCGCGACGCTTGCATCCGAGGGGATCACCCTTGCGGTGCTCGCCGGCGGCATCGACGTCCCCTATCCGGCTGGGCATTCCGCACTGCTGCACCGTATTGCGGCTGACGGCCTACTGGTCACCGAGTATCCGCCCGGCACCCGGCCCGCTCGGCACCGGTTCTTGACCCGCAACCGGTTGGTCGCCGCATTCGCCGGAGCCACCGTGGTGGTGGAGGCCGGCCTGCGCAGCGGCGCGGCCAACACCGCCGCGTGGGCCAGACAGTTGGGGCGGCCGGTGGCCGCGGTGCCCGGTCCGGTGACCAGCGCGGCTTCCGCCGGGTGCCACGCACTGCTGCGGGCCGGCGCAGAGTTGGTCACCCGGGCCGACGAGGTCGTCGAATTGGTCGGTCGCGTCGGTGAGCTAGCCGAGGAGCCCGCTCGGCCCAGCACGCCGTTGGATGGTCTCGACGCGGTGGAACGCCAGGTATACGAAGCGCTCCCGGGCCGTGGCCTGGTGGCGGTCGACCAGATCGCGGTGGCAGCCGGGCTGGCGGCCGAACAAGTGCTCGGGCCGTTGGCGATGCTGGAGGTGGCCGGCCTCGCGGAACACCGGGACGGCCGTTGGCGAATCGTCCGAGCCAACCGCTAGCGCGCTGGAGGAACAGCATCGCCTCGTATAGTCGGCTGGGTCAGCCGGCAATCACAATGGAGGCAGCGTGGCGGGTCGACCCGTGCATACATTCGAAGTTGTCCGCACCGAGCAGCTTTCCCCCCAAATGGTCCGGGTGGTTTTGGGCGGGCGGGGATTCGACACGTTCGAGCCGAGTGAGTTCACCGACTCGTACGTCAAGATTCTTTTTGTTCCAGCCGATGTGGACACCCGAGCGCTGCCGCAGCCGCTGACGTTAGACAGCTTCGACGCGCTGCCGCCGGAGAAGCGGCCGGTCATTCGAACTATGACGGTGCGCCGCGCCGACCCGGCAGCAGGTGAGCTCAGTATCGATGTGGTGGTGCACGGCGACCGCGGCGTGGCCGGGCCGTGGGCGGCTGCCGCCGACCCCGGACAACCGGTCTACCTGATGGGCCCAGGCGGCGCGTATGCACCCGACCCGACCGCCGACTGGCATTTGCTGGCCGGTGACGAAAGCGCGCTGCCGGCGATCGCCGTCGCGTTGGAAGCGTTGCCGGCCGATGCCACCGGCAAAGTCTTCATCGAAGTTCCCGGTCCCGAACACGAGATTGCGTTGACGGCGCCCGAGGGAATGCACGTCAACTGGATCTACCGCGGCGGGCGGCCCGATCTGATCGCTTCGGACCGTGCCGGCGATTATGCACCGCTCATCGAGGCGGTCACTACTGCCCGGTGGCTGCCCGGCCAAGTGCACGTCTTCATCCACGGCGAGGCGCAGGCCGTCATGCACAACCTGCGACCGTATATCCGCAAGGAACGCGCGGTGGATGCCAAATGGGCATCGATCTCCGGCTACTGGCGGCGCGGGCGTACCGAGGAAACGTTCCGGCAGTGGAAAAAGGAGCTCGCGGCGGCCGAGGCCGGGCAGTGATTTCGGCGCGATAGTCTGCGTCGATCGACGATTATCGCGCCGAAATCGCGGGAGAGGCCATGGCGTTCGGGGATTACCAGTTCGAGATCTACCTGCAGGGCCTGACCGGGGTGGTGCCAGCGCTGCCGATCGCCTTCGCCGAACTGGAGGCCAAAGCGTCTGCGGCGATGCCGCCGTCGGTGTGGTCCTATGTGGCCGGTGGCGCCGGCGACGAACACACCCAGCGCGCCAACATCGCCGCGTTCGAGCGCTGGGGGCTGATGCCGCGGATGTTCGTGGGCGCCGGCGAGCGCGACCTGTCCGTCGACCTGTTCGGCATGACCTTGCCGTCGCCGGTGTTCATGGCGCCGATCGGGGTGGCCGGTATCTGTGCTCAAGATGGTCACGGCGACGTGGCCTGCGCCCGCGCGGCGGCACGAACCGGCGTTCCTATGGTGGTATCCACGCTCACCGCCGACCCGCTGGAGG
>CAZPZQ010000381.1:0-2219 GCA_964590745.1 uncultured Mycobacterium sp.
TTGTTGCTGGTGGATACCGGTTTCGGTCTGAACTGCGTGCGCCGCCCCGAACTGTTGGGGCGGTCAAGGCACGTGATTCGGCCGGTGTTACGTGAGGCCGAAACGGCCATCCGGCAAATCGAAGCACTGGGATACCATGCGGCGGATGTGCGGCACATCGTTTTGACGCACCTTGACTATGATCACACCGGTGGCTTAGCCGATTTCCCCTGGGCGAAGGTACATATACACGGACCCGAGTATCGCGCTGGCGTGCGACCCACAAAGCTTGAGCGCGTCCGCTACCGCCCGGACCAAATGTGGTCGCACGGGGTGAACTGGCAGGTTAACGAACTCGACGGCGGCCAGGGATGGCTCGGTTTCGCGGCTGTGCGTGATCTGCCGGGTCTTCCCCCGGAGATCCTTGCGGTCCCATTGTTGGGGCACAGCCGCGGTCACGTCGGTGTCGCTGTCGACACCGGAGCCGGGTGGCTGTTGCACGCCGGTGATGCATACGCCTTCCCGAGTGCGATCGCGGGTGGGTTGCTTGGTGCGGTGACTCAGGCGGCGAACTTCGCCCTTTTTCATCCGAGTCACCTACGTGCACAACTGGAGAACATGCGTCGCCTATCACGACTGATCATCGACCACGGCGATCATGTCACCGTCTTCTGTAGCCACGACCGTGCCGCGTTCGCAAGACTTGCGGCCTCCTCACACCGTCAACTGAGTTAGCGACAGCAAGATCGGATCGCAATATGGCTCTGCACCACCAGGCAGCATCGGCGGGCTTGTTGTGTCGGCTGGACCAGGGCCTTCCGGTCGGCGGCGCAAAGCCCCGTAATACAGGCAAGGACATCATGGGGGGATGCCGTCCGCGCAGCCCTGTCCGTCCGCGTCAACTGCGATTCTGTGGCCGGCCACCGGTGTGGGCGGGTGCACCGACGCCCAGGGGTGAACCGTTTCGAGTTGCGACGCAACGCGGATGAGGACGTCCTCCCGGCCGTAGCCCGCAGCGAGCTGGATGCCGATCGGGAGGCCCTCGGCGTTGCGGTACAGCGGCAGGCTGATAGCCGGCTGTCCGCTCATGTTCAACGGAGGGGTGAACGCGGCGAACCGCGCCGCCCGGCGCATCTGAGCGGTCGGGTCTGCGGAATCGCTCTCGAACTCGGTGAGCGGTGGTGGCGGCTCGGCCAGTGTGGGTGTAAGGAGCAGGTCCCATCCTTCCGTCCACCACTGCTGCAGCGCCCGACGAAAGGCCCACCCTGCCGCCTGCGCCGCGGCGTAGTCGACCGCGGTGAGCCTCCGCGCTTGCTCGATGAGCGCCCAGTTCACCGGTTCGATATCCTGCGCGTTCACCTGCCGTCCAAGGACATGGCCGATGTCGCGCGCAGCCATGGCTATCTGCGCCGCCCACAGCGTGATGAACTTTCCGGCGAACGTGGCATCGGCAAGACAGGCTGGCCACGCCGGCTCGACGATGTGCCCCAATCCCTCCAGTAGCGACGCCGCTGCGTGCGCGGCTGATCGGCAGTCTTCGTGGAGGAAATCACCACGCGGGTGCACGTCGAGTAGTCCGATGCGCAGTCGCCCTGGATCGGCGCCGACCTCCGCGGCGTACGGACACCTCGGCGCCGGCGCGACCACGGTGTCGCCGACACCGGGACCGCACACCGCGTCGAGCAGGCGTGCCGTGTCGCGCACTGTGCGACTGATCCCCAATTCAACGCTCGGCCCGATCTCAGCACGCAGTGGCCCGGCGGTGATGCGCCCCTGGCTCGGCTTGAGGCCCACCAGCCCACAGCATGATGCCGGGATGCGGATGCTCCCGCCACCGTCGGAGGCGTTGGCGAGCGGCACCATCCCAGCGGCCACTGCAGCGGCAGCACCACCACTCGACCCGCCGGGCGTACGGGTCAGCGCCCACGGGTTACGAGTCGCCCCCCAGGCCATTGGCTGCGTCGTGGGCAGGCTGCCGAACTCCGAGGTGTTCGTACGTCCCGCGATGACGAATCCGGCCTGCTTGAACCGGGCAACCAGAGTCGTGTCGGCGTCAGCACGTCGGCCCGCATTCTTCAGTGCCACATTGCCGTTGGACAGGGTCTGGCCGGTGAAGCTGGTGTAGAGGTCCTTGAGAAGAAACGGGACGCCCCGGAACGGGCCGTCGGGGAGGTTCGGATCGGTAGCCACCGACCGCGCGTGGTCGAACCACTCGATGACCACAGCGTTCAAAACCGGAT
>CAZPZQ010000381.1:2229-3051 GCA_964590745.1 uncultured Mycobacterium sp.
GCCTGTTCGATCCGCTCGATGGCCGCTTCCAGCAGCTCGCCGGGCGTAACCTGGCCGGTGGCTACCAACTCCGCCTGCGCGGTGGCATCCAACCATCGAGTCCGTTCGGCGAGATCACTCATCGTACTCCCTTGGGGAGAGTCCTCACTATTTCCCAGCCGCAGCGTGCATGCTGTCGAAGCCGGTGTTTGTTCATCACCCACCTCGTGTTGCCGGCAGGATGCTGCCACGCACCTCACCGAAACCGATCCTGGCGACGTTAGGCCCGGGCGCGGTCGCGGTGATGACCACTTCGTCGCCGTCTTCGAGGAAGGTCCGTTTTCGGCCACCGACGATAACAGGATCAGCTCCACCCCAGCTCAATTCGATGAGTGATCCGAACTGATTTCTTGTAGGCCCGGAGATTGTTCCGGATGCCAACAGGTCTCCCGTTCGCGTCGATGCACCGTTCGCGGTAGCGTGCGCGAGAAATTGAGCTGGTGACCAATACATCTCGGCGTACGGAGGACGCGAAACTAGATGACCGTTCCACTCCACCCGTAGATCGACGTCAAGCGACCAGGATCGTTTTTCGTACAGATAATTAGCAGGCTGGGGATTCTGCGCAGGGGCGGGGATACGGGCGCTCTCCAGCGCAAGCATCGGCACGACCCAGGCCGATATGGAGGTCGCGAAACTTTTGCCCAGGAACGGTCCCAACGGTACGTACTCAAACGCCTGAATGTCGCGGGCAGACCAGTCGTTGACCAGCACCGCCCCGAAAACGTGGTCCTCGAAATCCGTTGTAGACAGTTGGCAGCCGAGCTTTGAAGGTACCCCGAC
>CAZPZQ010000382.1:0-3038 GCA_964590745.1 uncultured Mycobacterium sp.
GTACCGTGCTCGTGGTCCTGGCGCTGGTCGCGTCGGTGGTGGCCGGGTGCAGCGGGTCGCACTGTTCGAAAACACCGGTGCCAACTTCGAGAACCCGCCGTCGGTCGATGAAGTGGCGGCGCAGTGGCAGACCATCACCGATCTGTCCGGTGCGAAGGCGGCCAGCTTCTCGGTGCGGTAAACCGCTGAACGCGGGGCTGACCATTGCCGGCCGCCGAGCTGAATCTGCGGTTCAGCGAAGCAGTGCGTCCCGCAGTGCCGCAACGTCGTCGGTACTGACCTGGGCGGCGTCCAGGTAGCCGGTCAGCGAGCCATAGGCCTCATCGATCGCCCGGCGAGCTGCCGTCAGGTAGTCGGCTCGAACGCCGAGCACCTCGTCGGAGAGCCGGGCTTCGGTGAAGGTCAGCGCCTCGGGGGTGACTTCGGCGGCCGGCTGCTGGTGGATCATCGCCATGATCTCGGTGCGCAGCGATGGCACCGCGGTGTTGCTGCGCAGGTAGTCGGCCGTGATGGCATCCCGGTCCACGCCGGCCGCCTCGAGTACCACCGCGATGACGAAGCCGGTGCGGTCCTTACCGGCAAAACAATGCGCCAGTACCGGTTGCCCGGCCGTCACCAAGGTGACCACTCGGCGCACCGCCCGCAGCGATCCGCCCAGGGTGGGGAATCGCCGGTACTCGTCGATCATGTAGCGGGTGGCCAGCTCGTTGACCGACGCCGGGTTGTCGGCGTCGAACGTCTCGGTCATCATCCGGCGGAACGCGTGCTCGTGCGGCGACCCGCCGTCCGGCGACTCCTGGTCGGCGGCCAAGTCCGGGAACGGCAGCAGGTGGATGTGCACACCCGGCGGTACTCGGCCCGGCCCCCGGCGGGCCACCTCGCGCGGCGATCGCAAATCGGCCACGTCGGTGACCCCGAGCCGACGCAACTCGTCGCGGCCCCGGTCGTCGAGCCGGCTCAGCTCGCTGGACCGGAACAACCGGCCGGGCCGCAGCACGTCCGCGGTGTCGGCAACGTCACGGAAGTTCCACGCCCCAGGCAGTTCCCGCGCTTCAGAACCTGTCTCAGCGCTCACGTCAGGTGACTGCTCGGGCGAGATCGCTTTTCTCCGCACCGATTTCGGCGCGGGCGACGGTGCGCATGTGCACTTCGTCGGGTCCGTCGAAGATCCGCATCGCGCGGTGTAGGCCGTACAACCGGGCCAGCGGAGTGTCGTCGCCGATGCCGGCGGCGCCGTGCACCTGGATGGCGCGGTCGATGACGTCGCAGGCCATCTTCGGGGCCACCGCCTTGACCTGGGCAACCTGGCTGCGTGCCGCCTGACCGCCGTGCTGGTCCACCGTCCACGCCGCTTTCTCGCACAGCAGCCGGGCCTGGTCGATGTCGGTACGGGATTGGGCGATCAGTTGCTGGATCACGCCCTGGTCAGCCAGCGGCCCACCGAAGGCCACCCGGGTGCGTGCCCGCTCCACCAGCAGCGCCAGCGCCCGCTCGGCCACGCCGATGCAGCGCATGCCGTGATGCAGCCGGCCGGGGTCGGCCCAGGCCTGCATCATCGCGAACCCGGCACCCTGTTCGCCGAGCAGGTTGGCCGCCGGCACCCGGACGTCGTCGTAGTGGACTTCGCAATGGCCTTGCTGGTGCTGCCAGCCGAACACCGGCAGCGACCGGACCACCGTCACTCCGGGGGTGTCGACCGGCACCAACACCAGCGAATGCTGTCGATGCGCCGGCGCTTGATCGCCGGCGGGGGCGGTGCGGCCCATCACGACCAGCAGCTTGCAGCGTGGATCGGCAACCCCGGAGATCCACCACTTGCGACCGTTGATGACATAGTCGGCGCCGTCGCGGGTGATGGTGGTCGCGATGTTGCGGGCATCGCTGGACGCCACCGCCGGCTCGGTCATGGAAAACGCGCTGCGGATGGAGCCGGCGAGCAGCGGGCGTAGCCACCGCTCGCGCTGTTCGTCGCTGCCGAACCGGTGCAGGATCTCCATGATGCCGCTGTCCGGCGCAGCGCAGTTGAGCACTTCGGGTGCTAGTTCCACACTCCAGCCGGTCAACTCGGCCAGCGGGGCATACTCCAGGTTGGTCAGCCCGGATTCGGCTGCCAAGAACAGATTCCACAGGCCTTGTTCGCGGGCCGCGGCTTTGAGTTCCTCGATGATCGGCGGCACGGCGTGGTCGTCCGGCCTCACCTGGTGGCGGAACCGGTCGTAGTCAGCCTCCGCCGGGAAGATGCGCTCGATCAGGAAGGTGGATAACCGCCGGTGGTAGTCGGCTGTCTTGGCCGACATCGCGAAGTCCACCCCGCCACGATAAGACACCGCACCCGGCACGTGCCGCCGGCCGCGTGGGCGGTATGCGGGTGCGGCCGTCGGCCGGGCCGGCCGATCAGGTTAGGGTGTCTCGGGCGCGGCGCGCGCCAAGCCGGGTCGGACGCGATATGTACCAGGCCGGATACGCGCAGAGACAACGGAGAAACGGAGAAAGTAGACACACCCGCCATGACAGATAACCAGACGACGTCGACCACGGTCGGTGTCGTCGTTGAGTCCAGAGCCGACGAACGCCGGGTGGCGCTGGTACCGAAAGCGGTGGCAGCCCTGGTCAAAAGCGGTGTCGCGGTGGTAGTCCAGTCCGGCGCCGGGGCGCGTGCGCTGTTGCCGGACGGCCTGTACACCGATGCCGGCGCCACCATCGGGGATGCCTGGGCGGCTGACATCGTGGTCAAAGTTGCGCCGCCGACCGCCGAGGAAGCCGGTCGGCTGCAGCGCGGCCAGACGCTGATCGGCTTTCTGGCCCCGCTCAATGCGGACAGCTGCATCTCGACGCTGACCGCCGCCGGCGTGCAGGCGTTCGCCTTGGAAGCCATCCCGCGGATTTCCCGCGCCCAAGCGATGGATGCGCTGTCCTCGCAGGCTAACGTGGCCGGCTACAAAGCGGTGGTGCTGGCCGCGTCGGAGTTGACCCGGTTCTTCCCGATGCTGACCACCGCCGCGGGCACCGTCAAACCGGCCAGCGTGCTGGTGCTCGGC
>CAZPZQ010000383.1:0-3037 GCA_964590745.1 uncultured Mycobacterium sp.
CACCGGACGCCAGCGGGTGGTCAAGTTCGCCGGTTGCTACCACGGCCACGTCGACTCGCTGCTCGCCTCGGCCGGTTCCGGGGTGGCGACCTTCGGGCTGCCCGACAGCCCGGGCGTCACCGGCGCGCAGACCGCCGACACGATCGTGCTGGCCTACAACGACCTCTCCGCCGTCGAGGCTTGTTTCGCCGAGTACGGGTCCGAGATCGCGTGCGTGATCACCGAAGCGGCTGCCGGCAACATGGGCACCGTCGCGCCGGACGACGGCTTCAACGCAGGGCTGCGGCGGCTCACCTCCGCCAACGGCGCACTGCTGATCCTGGACGAGGTGATGACCGGCTTCCGGGCCTCGGCGGCCGGGTGGTACGGCATCGATCCGGTGGCGGCGGACCTGTTCACGTTCGGCAAGGTGATGAGCGGCGGCTTGCCGGCCGCGGCGTTCGGCGGCCGCGCCGAGGTGATGGATCGGCTGGCCCCGCTGGGCGCGGTGTATCAGGCCGGCACGCTGTCCGGGAACCCGGTGGCCACTGCGGCCGGGCTGGCCACGTTGCGCGCCGCCGATACCGCCGTCTACGCCGCGCTGGACGCCAACGCCGACCGACTGGCCGCACTGCTGTCCGCGGAGTTGACCACCGCCGGTGTGCCGCACCAGATTCCACGGGCGGGCAACATGCTGAGCGTGTTTTTCGCCGAGGCGCCGGTTACTGATTTCGCCGCCGCCCGGGACAGTCAGACCTGGCGCTACCCGGCGTTCTTCCACAGCCTGCTCGACGCCGGCGTCTACCCGCCGTGCAGTGCGTTCGAGGCATGGTTCGTCTCGTCCGCTCTCACCGAGGAGGCATTCGACCGGATCGCGGCCGCGTTGCCCGCGGCCGCCCAGGCCGCCGCCCGGGAGACCACCCCCTGATGGCCCAGCAGACGCGGGTGCACCTGGTGCGCCACGGTGAGGTGGAGAACCCGGACGGCATCTTGTACGGACGGCTGCCCGGCTTCGCGCTGTCCGCAGCGGGCCGCGCGCAGGCTGACGCGGTCGCAGACGCCTTGGCCGATCGTGATGTCGCCGCGGTGATCGCCTCCCCGTTGCAGCGCGCCCGGGAGACCGCGGCACCCATTGCGGCCCGGCACGGTCTGCCGGTCGACATCGATCCGGACTTGATCGAGTCCACGAACATCTTTGAGGGCAAGCGGGTCTCGCCGGGGGCCGGGGCTTGGCGCAGCCCACGAGCCTGGTGGCATCTGCGCGACCCATTCACCCCGTCGTGGGGTGAGCCGTACCGCCGGATCGCCGCCCGGATGGCCACCGCGGCGGACAAGGCACGAGCCCGCGCCGCCGGGCACGAGGCGGTCTGCGTCAGTCATCAACTGCCGGTGTGGACGTTGCGGAAATACCTGACCGGCGAACGGCTCTGGCATGACCCGCGGCGACGCGAATGCGCGCTGGGATCGGTGACCTCCCTGGTGTATGACGGCGACCAGTTGGTCGGCATCGAATACCAGGTTCCGGCCGGCGGTTGACCATGCGGGCGGTACTGATGGCGGTGGCGGTGCTCGGTGCTGCGCTGGCCGGTTGTTCGGTCGGCGAGGACGCCGTCGCCCGCGGCGGCACGTTCGAGTTCGTCTCACCCGGCGGCAAGACCGACATCTTCTACGACCCGGCCGAAACGCGCGGCCACCCCGGTCCGGTGTCCGGGCCCGATCTGATGCAGCCGTCGCGCACCCTGAGCCTGGACGACTTCGTCGGGCAGCTGGTGGTGCTCAACCTGTGGGGGCAGTGGTGCGCACCATGTCGCACCGAAATCGCCCAGTTGCAACAGGTTTACCAGGCCACCCGCGACCAGCGGGTAGCCTTCCTGGGCATCGACGTCCGAGACTATGACCGGCAGGCTGCGCAGGACTTCGTCACCGATCGCCAGGTGTCATACCCGTCGATTTACGATCCGGCGATGCGCACCATGATCGCGTTCGGTGGCAAATATCCGTCGTCGGTGATTCCGGCCACGCTGGTGCTGGACCGGCAGCATCGGGTCGCCGCGGTGTTCCTGCGCGAGCTGCTGGCCGAAGACCTGCAACCGGTGGTGCAGCGGCTGGCGGCCGAGGACCCCCGGCAATGACCGGGCTGGCCCACACCGCCGCGTCCGGTCCGCTGGTGTTGGCCCTGACCGTTTCGGTGCTGGCCGGGCTGGTGTCGTTCGCTTCGCCGTGTGTGGTGCCGCTGGTGCCGGGTTACCTGTCGTATCTGGCTGCGGTGGTCGGTGTCGACGAGCCGCGGCGAGGTGTGCTGAAAACCGCCACGCGTGATCGCCTCCCGCCCGCCGCCCGCTGGCGGGTGGCGGGGTCGGCGGCGCTGTTCGTTGCCGGGTTCACCGTGGTGTTCGTGCTGGGCACGGTCGCCGTACTGGGCATGACCACCACGCTGATCACCAACCAGGTGCTGTTGCAGCGGGTCGGCGGGGTGCTGACCATCGTGATGGGCTTGGTGTTCGTCGGCTTCGTTCCGGCGTTGCAGCGCCAGGCCCGGTTCACCCCTCGGCAGGTGTCGACCGTAGTCGGTGCGCCGCTGTTGGGGGCGGTGTTCGCGCTGGGCTGGACCCCGTGCCTGGGGCCGACACTGACCGGGGTGATTGCCGTCGCCTCGGCCACCGATGGCGCCACGGTGGCCCGCGGCGTGGTGCTGGTGATCGCCTACTGCTTAGGCCTGGGCATCCCGTTTGTGCTGCTGGCGTTCGGCTCGGCGGCCGCGGTGAGCGGGCTGGGCTGGCTGCGCCGGCACACCCGGGCCATCCAGATTTTCGGGGGCGTGCTGCTGGTCGCCGTCGGCGCCACACTGGTCACCGGTCTGTGGGGGGACTTCGTGTCGTGGCTGCGCGACGCGGTGGTATCCGACGTCAGGCTGCCGATCTGATGGTCACCAGCCCCCCGCACCCCCCGCGAGCAGACACAAAGGTCCCCAAATCGCAGCATTTAGGGATGCTTTTGCGTCTGGTCGCGGGGAAAAGCCGCAACCTGTGGCGGGCGTTGACGTCAATGGGAACCGCGC
>CAZPZQ010000384.1:0-261 GCA_964590745.1 uncultured Mycobacterium sp.
GGCGCCGACCAGGTTTTCCGCCGGCACCCGGGCCTCGGTGTAGGACAGTTCGGCGGTGTCCGAGGAACGCCAGCCCATCTTGTCCAGCTTGCGGGTGACCTGTAAGCCGGGCGAGCCGCCGAGCCCGTCCTTCTCGACGACCAGCAGCGATACGCCGGCCGCGCCCGGACCGCCGGTGCGCACCGCGGTCACCACGTAGTCGGCGCGCACTCCGGAGGTGATGTAGGTCTTGGCGCCGTTGACCACGTAGTGATCGCCATC
>CAZPZQ010000384.1:271-3018 GCA_964590745.1 uncultured Mycobacterium sp.
CTGGGCGGTGGTGCGCAGGTGGCCGACGTCGGAGCCGCCGCCGGGTTCGGTGATGGCGAGCGCACCGATCTTGAGCCCAGACAGGGTCGGCCGCACGAAGTTGTAGATCAGCCGCGCATCACCCGACGCGATCATGTGCGGTACGGCGATGCCGCTGGTGAACAAGGACGCGAACACGCCCGCCGGGACGCCGACCCGGTGCAACTCCTCGCAGACGATCAGGGCATCGGCGGCATCGCCGCCGCTGCCGCCGACGGACTCCGGAAAGCCGGCCCCCAAAAGCCCGGTCTGGCCGGCGCTGCGGTGCAGTTCGCGGGGCAGGTCGCCGATTCGTTCCCACTCACCGGCGTGCGGCAGAATCTCGCGCTCGGCGAACGCCCGCACCGTCTTGCGCAGCTGTTCACGCTCCGGGGTGGTCCAGATGCTCACAGCAGCCGTTCCGGAATGTCGACATGGCGGCTACGCAACCATTCGCCGAGTCCTTTGGCCTGCGGGTCGAATCGAGCCTGGTAAGCCACCCCTTGGCCGAGGATGTCCTCGATGACGAAGTTGACCGCCCGCAGGTTGGGCAACAGGTGGCGGGTGACCGGCAGGCCGGCGGTCTCCGGCAGCAGTGCGCGCAGCTTTGGCACGGACAGCGTGTTGGCCAGCCAGCGCCACTGCTCGTCGGTTCGTACCCAGACCCCGACGTTGGCCGACCCGCCCTTGTCGCCGCTGCGCGCTCCGGCGATGTGTCCCAGCGGCACTCGGCGGGTCGGGCCGGCCGGCAACGGTTCGGGCAGCGGCGGGTCGCCGACGGGAGCCAGGTCAAGGGTTTCGGTCGCGGCCGGGATGTCGACGCGGGTCCCGTCGGTGTGCACGGCGATGTGCGGAACTTGCGTCGCGTCGACATAGCCGGGCGTGTAGACACCGTAAACCTGGCCGTCGCCGGGCGGAGCGGTGACGGTGAAGCCGGGGTAGCTTGCCAACGCCAATTCGATTGCAGCCGCGGAGAATTGTCGCCCAACGTTGGCCGGGTCAGGATCTCGGGCCACGCAGTGCAGCATTGCACTGGCGGCCTCCTGGGTGTCTGCGTCGGGATGGTCGGTGCGGGCCAGCGTCCACTGCAGCTCGGCGGGCTTGACGGTCAGGGCCGCCTCCAACTGGCGGCGGATCAGTTCGGCTTTCGCTTCGATGTCCAAACCGGTCAGCACGAACGTCATCGCGTTGCGGAACCCGCCGATGCTGTTCAGCGACACCTTCAAGGTGGGTGGTGGCGGCTCGCCGATCACCCCGGAAATCCGCACCCGGTCCGGACCGGCCGAGTCGTCAGCGGTGAGTTCGATGGTGTCCATCCGCGCGGTGACGTCCGGGTTGGCGTACCGGCCGCCGGTGACCTCGTAGAGCAGTTGCGCGGTGACGGTGTCGACGCTGACCAGCCCGCCGGTGCCGGGATGTTTGGTGATCACCGACGAGCCGTCGGGGTAGATCTCGGCCAGCGGGAAACCCGGGTGCAGCAGGTCTGCGGTCGGCACCTCGGTGAAGAACGCGTAGTTGCCGCCGGTGGCTTGCACGCCGCACTCGATGACGTGGCCCGCGGCGACTGCGCCGGCCAGCCGGTCGTAGTCGGTGCGACCCCAGCCGAAATGCGCCGCCGCCGGGCCGACGATTACCGACGCGTCGGTGACCCGGCCGGTGATCACCACGTCGGCGCCGCCGTTGAGGCACTCGACGATTCCCCACGCGCCGAGGTAGGCGTTGGCCGTCAGCGGACTGCCCAGGCCCAGCTCGGCAGCCCGGCCGAGCACGTCGTCGCCTTCCACGTGGGCTACTCGGGTCGGGACACCCAGTCGCTGCGCCAGCGCCCGCACCGCGTCAGCGAGACCGGCCGGATTCAGGCCGCCCGCGTTGGCGACGATGCGTACACCGCGGTCGCAAGCTAAGCCCAGGCACTCTTCCAGCTGAGTCAGAAAGGTCTTGGCATAGCCGCGTTCCGGGTGTTTCATCCGGTCGCGTCCCAGAATGAGCATGGTCAGTTCGGCCAGGTAGTCGCCGGTGAGGTAGTCGAGTTCGCCGCCGGTGAGCATTTCGCGCATCGCGGAGATTCGGTCGCCGTAGAAGCCGGAATAATTCCCAATCCGAACCGGTGGCGTCATCCAAAATCCCATCCCTCAACCAACCGGTAGGTTAGCTGGTATTGGCGACGCGTCAAGCCGGGCGGGCACTCTTTCGGGCTCACGTCCGTTATTTTGGAACAGACGCTGGTCACGGGCTATCCTTTGCGGGGTCCCGCCGCCGGTGTCTAGCGGCAATATGCCAACTAGAGGAGAAGGTCAACCATGGCCGTGCCGAAACGCAGGATGTCGCGCGCGAACACCCGCCATCGCCGCGCGCAGTGGAAGGCGGAGCCGCCCGGCCTGGTCAACGTTACGGTCGCCGGTCGACAGCACAAAGTACCGCGTCGGCTGCTCAAAGCGGTCCGGCTGGGCCTGGTCGACCTTGACCGTCGCTGATGGCGCAGTGGTGACCCGCTGCCCGACTTACCACATCACCCACCGACGAACGGATAACACAGATGGCTACGCGGGTACTGGTCGTTGACGACGATCGCGCGGTGCGCGAGTCACTGCGCAGGTCGCTCACCTTCAACGGGTATCAGGTGTCGTTGGCCACCGACGGTGTGGAGGCCCTCGAGGCCATCTCGAACGACCGGCCGGACGCGATGATCCTGGACGTCATGATGCCGCGGCTGGACGGCCTGGAAGTCT
>CAZPZQ010000385.1:0-3010 GCA_964590745.1 uncultured Mycobacterium sp.
GAACCGAACAGCGCGCCGTCCTGGAACATCACCCCGAACAGCGTGCGGATCTCGGAGAGCTCACGGGCCGTGCATTCCCGGATGTCAGTGCCGTCGATGACGATGGAACCACGCTCCGGCCGCAGCAGCCCGATCAGCGATTTCAGGAACACGGACTTGCCGGTGCCCGACGGGCCCAGCAGCACGCTGACCTCGCCTTCGGGAATCGTCAAGGTGACGTCTTCCCAGATTCGGGCCGGTCCGAAAGACTTGGTCAGCCCTTCTACCTCGATGGCGATCCCCATAAGGAGGTCCCTTCCGCAACGCTTGTCGTGCCACCCTCTCCCCTGTGGCTCAGGCCACTGTATCGCACATGGGGTGGTCGGCAGCAGTTTTGTCGGTCCGAACGGCCCGGACGATATCGCAGGCGACGCGCCTCCCGCCAGGTTTTCGTTCAGTCGGTGGGCGCCCAGTTGCCGTGGAAGCCCATCGGCACTCGCTGTGGCAACCCCACGGTGGCGACCGGCTCGCAGGTCTGGGCATCGAGCAGCAGCAGTTGGCTCTGGTCGCGGCCGCGGTGGTGGCCGTAGCCGATCAGGATGCCGTCGTCTTCGGCGGTTTCTTCGGCTGCCGCGCCGGGTCGCGGTATGAAGGACATCTCCCCGATCAACAGTTCCGGATCCAGCGGGGCCACCAGGCAGGACCCGGTTGCGTAGTCGTGTTTGTACAGCGCGGTGGACAGGTCGGCCCGCGAGCCGCCGATGAAGCCGCCGTCGATGCCGACGGTGTAGCCGAATCGGTGTTTGGTGCCGAGCAGCCCTTCGTTGATTCGGGGGAACTCCTGGGGCCGGTCGTCGCGCAGCTCGGTGGTGACCGCCCCGGCAGCCAGGTTGATGGTCCACCGGTCCAGCGTGGGCGCTGCGTCGCCGGGGCCGCGCCGGTCTCGGTCGAACATCCGCGGATAGCGCACCACGTCGAGCACCAGCAACTCAGCGCCGTCCGGGGCGACGTCGGTGTAGGCGTTAACCGGGTGGAACACGTAGCACGGCTCGATATCGAACCACCGCACCGCATCGTTTCCGGCCTTGCCGTCCCGCGGCATCACCCCGATGCGCGCCGGGTAATTCGGGTTCCAGGCGTAGGGCAGTCCGGTCATGGCGCCGGTATCGCTGTTCACCATCGCGGTGATCGGGCTCGGCACCCGGACTCGGCCGATCAGCGACTCCAACACCAGCCGGGCCGGGGTTTTCAGCCACCGCGGCATGTTCACCGGGAGTACGTCGGCCGGTTGGAAAGTGACCGGCAGGTCGTAGATCACCACGTACTTCTCGGTTAGCGAGAAGTCGTGCATCATCGGCGAGCCCGACACCGCGATGTCGACGGTGCGGCGGGCGCGTCCCGCGGTGTCGATCACCGAGTACTGCACGGTGCGCCCGCGAGCGAACGAGTACGACACCGCGTGCAGTTCCCCGGTGGCCGGGTCGCGGTGCGGGTGGGCGGTGTAGCCGCCGGGCAGCGAGCCGTCGAAGTCGCACGTTCGGACGGTGTCCAGCTCTTCGGTGAGTTCGTAATTGGCGACGCCGCTCTCCACCAGCGCCAGGGTCCGCCCGGCGTGGGCCAGCACATTGGTGTTCGGGCCGACCGCCAGCATCCCGGCGCGCGGGCTTACCGCCTCCGGGGCCGGCTCGCCCAGGGCGGCGCACACTCGCGGGCTGCGCACCCAGCGGTTGCGATACCAGCGCGCCTGCCCGTCGCGCAGCGCGACGCCGTGCACCATGCCGTCGCCGGTGAACCAATGGTAGGTAGCCGGGTCGACCTCGGCGACCGGATTCGGTCCGTTGCGCAGATAACGTCCGTCCAGGTAGTCCGGGATCTGACCGGTGACCGACAGGTCGACGGCGGTCACCTCGGCGTGCACCGGCGCCAGGAAGCCGTCCAGATACGGGTTCGGCGATGTGGTGATGTCGACAGCGGTCACGTCGGACTCCTATAACATTGTTATGACGGCGTTATGACACTGTACGCTGTCGGTGTGGCAATGACAATCGCGACAACCGCGACAATCGCGACAACCGCGACAACCGCGACAACCGCGACTTCACCGCCGGAACGCAGCGTGCCCGATGAGCTGCTGCACGCGGCCGTCGGACTGCTCGACGAGCACGGCCCGGATGCGCTGCAGGCCCGCAAAGTGGCCGGCGCGGCCGGCACCTCAACGATGGCGCTCTACACCCACTTCGGCGGCATGCCCGGGCTGATCGCCGCGGTCGCCGAAGAGGGCCGGCGTCAGTTCGATATCGCGCTGGCGCTGCCTCAGACCGAGGACCCGGTCGCCGATCTGTTCGCCCTCGGCGGCGCTTACCGACGCTTTGCCATTGAGCGTCCGCACCTGTACCGGCTGATGTTCGGCAGCACCAGTGCGCACGGCATCAACGTGCCGGCCGCCAATATGTTGACGCTGACGCTGGCCGACATCAACGCGCACTACGGCAGCTTTGCCCACGTGGTGCGGGTGGTGCATCGGGCGATGCGGGCCGGCCGGATCAGCCGCGGGTCAGCGGATCGCGACGTCGAGGTGGTGGCCACAGCCGCCCAATTCTGGGCGGCGGCTCACGGCTTCGTCATGCTCGAATTGGCCGGCTTCTTCGGCGACGGCGACACCGCAGTCGGGCCGGTGCTGACCGCCATGACGACGCAACTGCTGGAGTCGCTGGGTGATGCACCCGAGCGGGTGCAGCAGTCGCTGCGGTCGGTCAGCGCGCGCCGCTGAGCCAGCACGGGAACCGTCCGAGTCTGCGCCCAGGGCGGCTACCGGTGCCGCAGGCTCAAGTGACCGTGGCCGCAGTCTGGGCGGGGAGTGTCAGCGCTACTTGACGGCGACGGTGGCGCCGGCGGCTTCCAGCTTGGCCTTGGCCTCGTCGGCCGCCTCCTTGGCGACCTTCTCCAACAACGGCTTGGGCGCGCCGTCGACCAGGTCTTTGGCCTCCTTGAGGCCCAGGCCCGAGACCACCTCGCGGACCACCTTGATGAC
>CAZPZQ010000386.1:0-3005 GCA_964590745.1 uncultured Mycobacterium sp.
CACCGGGAAACCGACACCCCACCCCCACAATCGCCACCGGCTCCGTGGATTTGGCTTCCAGTTCGGCGAGACGCCGTTTCGTTCGACGTAGGTCGACGGTGAGTCGTTTGAGGTAGTCGAGGTGCTTGGTGGTATCGGCCATATGGCGCTCCTGCATGCCGTTGCCGCCGGTCAGCCGGGGGAAGCAGCGCGCGGCTTCGATACCCGCAGCGGGTCTGGTACCTGGACTCTTGTGAGCGTAGTACCGCCGCTGGACATGCCGGCGGGTGGCAGCCGGTAACCGAGCCGGGGATGGCTGCCCGCCGCCCGGGCCAGAGCTGTGGGCTTACCGCGGCTGCCAGACCACCACGGCGGTGTTTTTCGGCATGACCGCAACTTCGCGGCGTTGGTTGGCGCGCAACGCTTCCAGTTCGCCGGCCAGTTCTCGCACCTGGGCCCGCAGCCGGTCGACCTGATCGGTCAACTCGATGATGCGTTTGATGCCGGCCAGGTTGACGCCTTCGTCGTGGGAGAGCCGTTGCACCTCGCGCAGCAGGTCGACATCGTGCTGGGAATAGCGTCGTCCGCCGCCGGCGCTGCGGCGCGGACTGACCAAGCCGAGCCGGTCGTAGGTGCGCAGCGTTTGGGCATGCATGCCGGCCAGCTCGGCGGCCACCGAGATCAAAAACGTGCGCGATTTCTCGGACTTGCTCATGGCCGGTTACCTGCCCAGCCGGCCCTCGGGTCGAAGCCGCTGGACCGTTCGGCGGCCGCGTACGCCTCGAGTGCCTCGCGCGCCGCGCCTTCCAGGTTCGGTGGCACCGCAACCTTGACGGTGACCAGCAGATCGCCGTTGCCGCCGCTGCGTTTCGGCACACCGCGGCCGCGGACCCGCAGAATCCGCCCGTCGGCGGTGCCTTTGGGCACCCGCACACCGACTTTGCCGTCCAGGGTGGGTACCGAAAGCGTGGTGCCTAAGGCGAGTTCGCTGAAACTGACCGGGATGGTCACGGTGAGGTCGTCGCCGTCCCGGCCGAAGACGTTGTCCGGCCGCACCCGTACGGTCACATACAGATCGCCCGATGGTGCGCCGCGCAATCCGGCTTCGCCCTGACCGGCTAGCCGGATTCGTTGCCCGTCTTCGACACCGGGGGGAATCCGCACGTTGATGGTGCGGGTCCGGGCTGCTCGCCCGGTGCCCTTGCACTCCGAGCACGGGTGCTCGATAATCGACCCGCTGCCGCGGCAGTCGGTGCAGGGTTCGGAGAAACCGAATGCGCCCTGGTTGCGGCTGACCACGCCGGAGCCGTTACAGGTGGAACACACTTTCGGGCTGGTGCCCGGCCGAGCGCCGCTGCCGTGGCAATTGGTGCACGGCGCCGGGCTGGTTAGGCGCAGCGGCATGGCCACGCCCTTGGTGGCTTCGATGAAGCTCAGTTCGGCCTCGGTCTCCAAGTCGTTGCCACGCCGGGGCCGGCTGGGCCGCTGCTGTGCTCCCCGGCCGAACAGACCGCCGAACAGGTCGCCGATGTTGGTTCCGCCGGTCTGGCCGGCGGCGTCGAACAGATCGTTGAGGTTGAACTCGGTGCCGTCGCCACCCATGTCGAAGCGGCTGAAGCCGCCACCGCCGAAGCCGCCGTTGAACCGGCGACCGAAACCCCCGCCGGCGAACAGCCGTCGGGTTTCGTCGTACTCCTTGCGTTTGGCCGGGTCCAGCAGCACGTCTTTGGCTTCGGCGACCGCCTTGTATTTTTCCTCGGCGGCCGCGTTCCCCGGATTGCGGTCCGGATGGTTCTCGGCGAGCAGCTTGCGGGCCACCCGCTTGATCTCTTCGTCCGTGGCGCCGGAGGAGACACCCAACTCCTGATAGAAGTCCTTTTCGACCCACTCACGCTGGGCCATGTTGTGTCACCCCCTCACCTTCCTCCGCTGCTCATCCGCTGCCGGAACGGTCGTTAGTTGTCTTCCGATTCTGCCGCCTGGCCGCTCTGGTCGGTCTCTTCTCCACCCGAGTCGGACGTGTCATTCGATTGATGATTATCGCCGTCCTCACCCGCCTCCGGGACGGTGTCGACCACGCCGACCATGGCATGCCGTAGTACCTGCTCGCCGAGTTTGTATCCCTGCCGCAACACACTGCCGATGATCGGATGGGTGCCGTCACCTTCGTGTTGCACGGCCTCGTGGAGCAGTGGGTCGAAGTCTTCGCCCTCGGCCCCGAAAGCCGCCAGGCCCAAACCGGTCAGTGCATCGGTGAGTTTGTCGGCCAACGCCTTCAGCGGACCGGATTCGAGATCGCCGTGGCTGCGAGCTCGGTCCAAATCGTCAAGGATGCCCAGCAATTCAGTGACCACAGCCGCCTTGGCGCGTTCCGCGGCCGCCTGCTGATCGCGCAGCGCCCGCTTGCGGTAGTTGGCGAAGTCGGCCTGTACCCGCTGTAGATCCGCGGTCAACTCGGCCACCTTGTCGGCGTCCGCCGAGTTGTCCACGTCAGCCGAGGCGGCTGTCACAGTTTCGGCACGCGCCGCCGCCGTTGCTGCCGCGCCCGGTCGCACCTCGCCGGTCTCCGGGTCGATGCGCCGTTTGTCGGTAACCGTCACCGGTTCGTGCAGATTGTCCGGATCCGTGGGCTTTCCAGCGGTCACTGGGCCTCCCGATCGTCGTCGACCACTTCGGCGTCGACGACGTCATCGGCACCAGCGGCACCCTCGGCGCCGGCACCGGCCGCCTGTTCAGCCTGGGTCGCCTCGTAGATCGCTTGGCCGAGGGCCTGCGATTCGTGACCCAACTTCTCCATGGCCGATTTGATCGCGGCGATGTCGGTGCCTTCCAATGCTTTCTTGGCGTCGCCGATCGCGGACTCGACCTTGGCCAGAGTGTCCTCGGGAACCTTGGAGCCACCTTCGGCCTCACGTTGGTCTTTGACGAATTTCTCGGTCTGGTAGACCAGCGACTCGGCCTGGTTGCGGACATCGGCCTCCTCGCGGCGCTTGCGGTCCTCCTCGGCGTGCGCCTCGGCGTCCTTG
>CAZPZQ010000387.1:0-2999 GCA_964590745.1 uncultured Mycobacterium sp.
ACCGGGATGGTGGCGAACGCGACCTTCCCGGCCGACAGCTGCTGCAGGTTCTTGATGAAATCCACCACGTCCCAGCCTTCGGACAACACCACCGACCGCTGCACGGCCTGCCGCAATCGGCCTATGGTGGCCGGGCTGGACAACGTCCGCCCGGAGATCACCTTGTGGGCCAGCGAGGCCATCACCGCCTGCTGGCGGCGCACCCGATCCAGGTCACCGTGCGGCAGCTCATGGCGTTGACGAACGAAGCTCAGCGCCTGCGGGCCGTTCAGCTGTTGCCAGCCGGCCGGAAAGTCGGCACCCGAAAGTTCCTCGTAGACCGGCTCTTTGAGGCAGACATCGACGCCGCCGAGGGCATCGGTGATCAGCGAAAAGCCGAGCAGGCCCACTTCGGCGTAGTGATCGATGGTGACCCCGGTGAGGTTGGTGACGGTGGTGATCAATGCCTCACGCCCGGCCTCGGTGCCGCGTGCCTCGGCCTGGTCGAATGCCACCCCCGACTCGACCAGACCGGCCCGGGTCTCTTCTTTGACCTCACCGTAGACGCCGTTGATCTTCATTTTGCCGAGGCCGGGTGCGGCCACGTAGGAGTCACGCGGAATCGAGATCGCGGTGGCCGACTTCCCGTTATCCGGGATGCGGATCAAGATGATGGTGTCGGTGTTGGTCGCTTCTTCATCGCCGGCCCGCAGCGCTGCCAGCTCTTCGGCGGTCAGCGGGTTCCCATGCGCATCGGTGCGGCTGTCCACGCCGACCAGCAGTATGTCGATTGCACCATCCTCCGCGCCGAGGCCCAGCGCCTTGGTGAAGATGTGCGAAATCCCGTCTTCGAATGATCTGATCTGGCTCCACGCCACTCCGGTGCCGAGAACCACGGCAAGAGCGGTAACCGTTGCAAGCACCCGAACCACGCGTTGCACAGGCATCACAACAGACTACTTCCGTCACAGTCGTACCGCGGGTATCCGGCGGCCCGGCGTGCCAGACTCGGGGTCATGCCTCCCAGGATCGTTATCACCGGAGCCGGCGGCCAGGTCGGCGGCTGCGTCGCGGACCGGGCGGCGCGGGAAGGCCGCACGGTGCTGGCATTGACCCGGGCGCAGTGGGACATCACCGATGCGGCAGCGGCCGAGCGCATCGTGCAGGCCGACGATGTGGTGATCAACTGCGCGGCCTACACCGACGTCGACGCCGCCGAATCCGACCAGGACACCGCTTTCGCGGTCAACTCGGTCGGTCCGGAGTACATCGCCGCGGTCTGCGCGCGGGTCAACGCGCGGCTGATCCACATCTCCACCGACTACGTGTTCAGCGGCGACTTCGGCGGTGCCGCACCGCGGCCCTACGAGCCGGATGACCCACCCGGACCGGTGAATGTGTACGGCCGCACCAAACTGGTCGGGGAAACCGCCGTGCTGGCGGCGTCACCGGAAGCCACCGTGGTGCGGACAGCCTGGGTCTACACCGGGTCGACCGGCCGCGATTTCGTTGCCGCCATGCGCAGACTGGCCGGTCGCGATGGCACCGTCGATGTCGTCGACGACCAGATCGGCTCGCCCACCTATGTGGGCGACCTGGCCGGTGCCCTGCTGCAAGTCGCCGACCGGCGGACCGGTCGACGGGTGCTGCACGCGGCCAATCAGGGCGCGGCGAGCCGCTACCAGCAGGCCTGCGCGGTGTTCGCTGAGGTCGGGGCCGACCCGGCGCGGGTCCGTCCGGTCAGCAGTACGGTCAAACCCCGGCCGGCGCCGCGGCCCCGGTACTCCGCGCTGTCGGGTACCGAGTCGACGCGGGCGGGCCTGACGCCGCTACGCGGCTGGCGCAGCGCACTAAGTGCGGCACTCACCGATAATCTCTAGCTGTGAGTGACGTCCTGCCGGTCGTGACCGTGACCTATTCGCCGGGTCCGCACTTGGACCGTTTTCTGGCGTCGCTGCCGCTGGCCACCGACCGGCCGGTGCGGGTGCTGCTGGCCGACAACGGTTCCATCGACGGGACACCGCAGGAAGCGGTGCAGCGCTACCCGAACGTCGAATTGTGGTCTACCGGGGCCAACCTGGGCTACGGGCGCGCCATCAACCGGGCTGCGGCCCGGCTCGCCGGCGAAGACCAGCACACTGACGGCAGTGAATTTCTCATCGTCGCCAATCCGGATGTGCAGTGGGGGCCGCGCAGCATCGACGCGTTACTGGAAGCGGCCGCACGCTGGCCGCATGCCGCCGCCCTCGGGCCGTTGATCCGAGAACCGGACGGTTCGGTGTATCCGTCGGCACGTCATCTGCCCAGCCTGGTCCGGGGCGGAATGCATGCCGTCGTCGGGCCGCTGTGGCCGACCAACCCATGGACGCTTGCCTACCGCCAGGAGCGGTTGGAGCCCACCGAGCGCCCGGTGGGGTGGCTGTCCGGGTCGTGTTTGCTGGTGCGCCGCGCCGCGTTCGACGCGGTCGGCGGCTTCGACGAGCGCTATTTCCTGTACATGGAGGACGTCGACCTGGGCGACCGGCTCGGCAAGGCGGGTTGGCTGAACGTCTACGTGCCGTCCGCAGAGGTGCTGCATCACAAAGGACACGCCACCGGCCGGGACCCGGCCGGTAACCTGGCCGCCCATCATCGCAGCACCTACACGTATCTCGCCGACCGACACACCGGGTGGTGGCGTGCGCCGCTGCGCTGGACGATGCGCGGCGCGCTGGCCG
Source organism: uncultured Mycobacterium sp. (assembly GCA_964590745.1). Lineage (GTDB taxonomy): Bacteria > Actinomycetota > Actinomycetes > Mycobacteriales > Mycobacteriaceae > Mycobacterium. The sequence continues at coordinate 2,697 of CAZPZQ010000387.1, forward strand.
CCCGCGCCGGCCTGGTAGTGCGCAGCTCACGGCGGAGACTGGCGAAGGGCCGCCGCTGATGCCACAACTGGGCCGGGTCACCGGCGATGTCGACGCGGTGGTGCTGGTCGGCGGCAAGGGCACCCGGCTGCGGCCATTGACGCTGTCGGTGCCCAAGCCGATGCTGCCGACCGCGGGATTGCCGTTTGTCACCCACCTGCTGTCGCGGATCGCCGCCGCCGGCATCGAGCACGTGATCTTGGGCACGTCGTACAAACCCGACGTCTTCGAAGCGGAGCTGGGCGATGGGTCCAAACTCGGCCT
>CAZPZQ010000388.1:0-2998 GCA_964590745.1 uncultured Mycobacterium sp.
CGGGACGATGTCGTGCATCTTGGAGCCGCGGTGAAACACCACCTCCAGCAGCGCTTCCAGTTCGTAGACACCGCTGACACACGCCAGCGCGGTATATTCGCCGACCGAGTGCCCGCAGGCGATGGCATCTTCGACGAATGCACCCTGCTCGCGCATCTCGGCGACCTGCGCGGCGGCCACCGTCGCCATGGCTACCTGGGTGAACTGGGTCAGATAGAGCACTCCGTCGGGATGCTGGTAGTGCACCCCGGAAGCGATCAGGCTGGTCGGATTGTCGCGCACCACATGCAGTACCGAAAAGCCGAGTGCGTCGCGGGTGAATTTATCTGCGGAATCCCACACTTGGCGAGCGGCTTTGGAGCGAGCTCGCACCTCCATGCCCATACCCTGGTGCTGAATGCCCTGTCCGGGGAAGGCGTAGACCGTTTTGGGTGCCGCCAGCCGAGCGGTCGCCGACATCACGAGGTCCGTACCGACCTTCGCACTGATCTCCAAGACTTCAGCGCCCAGGTCGATTCCGACCCGGTCGACCCGGAAGTCCACCTCGTCACCCGGGCGCACCATGCCCAGAAAGCGCGCAGTCCAACCGATCAGTCGCGCCGGGGGGCGAGCCTGTCCGTCGGTGGCGGTGACGACGTGCTGCGCCGCCGCGGACAGCCACATGCCGTGCACGATCGGTGACTTCAGTCCGGCCAGCAGCGCGGCAACCCGATCGGTGTGGATCGGATTGTGGTCGCCGGAGGCAACGGCGAACGGCCGCATGTCCACCGGCGCGACCAAGGCCACGTCACGGCGGCGACGACGCGGAGTGTCGGTAGCGTTGTCGGACACCGCACCGCCGGCCCGGGCCGGGTCGGCGAGTTCGGCGGCCCCGGTGCGTCCGCGGATGGCGAACCGCTCCGCCAACGTCGCCAGCACAATGCCATCGGCGGTGGCCACCGTGACCGACACCGGGATGACCCGGCCGATTTCGGTGTCGGTGGTCGCGGAAGCCGTTGCGGTGACGGTTAATTCGGCCGGCTCGGTGGGCAATGCTGCACACAGGTGCGCAGCGTGGTCCAAGTGCACCAGGGCAAGCAGGCCCTCCACCACCGGCCGGCCGGCCGCGGTGGTGGCCGATCCGATCACCGCGAACACCGCGGGCCAGCAGCGGCCAACCAGCGCGTCGGGCACCGGGGCCAGCCCCGGGGCCAGCGGCGCGCCGAAAGTGGCGGTGACCCCGGTGTGGTCGGCTATCTGTTCGGGGTTCCAGTCCACGGTCAGTGTCGCGGTGCCGTTGCGCACAGCCGGCAGTGCCTCGGGTCCGTCTGTGCCCGCGGCGATGGCCAGCACCGACCGCATCGCGGCGGCGGCGTCATCGACAGACACCATGGGCACACCACCGTCGGCGATAATCGCCGGCAGAGTGAAACGGATATTGATCCAGGTGCCCGACAACGGCACGCTGAGCCACACCTCGTCGTCGGATCTCACCTCGAGCCGTGCTCCGGTGGACGGGTGTGCGGCCGCGCGGTTGTCGAGCACCTGCCACTCGTCGGGGCCGGCGATGCGGTGCACCGGGTTGGTGGCGGTGCGACCGGCCCACAGCACGTCCGGAGCGTCGAGCAGGACCGCGAGCGGCCCGGTCACGTCGGTGCGGGTGTGCCGGCGCGCGTCAACTGGCAATGGTTGGCCGTTGGCGGCCAGCACCTGGTCAATGGCCGCCTGCTCGAATCGGTCCAGTAATTCGCCGACCGGTTCGTCGACTCGGGTGATACCGGCCACCGATGTGATGCCGGGGATGATGCACACCTGATCGGCGTCATACCGGGCGTCATGCGCTTGCCACAGCGAATCGCTGCGCCACCAGCGCCGCACATCTTTGTCGATCACCGGCACGAAGTTCACCGGCTTGCCCACTGTCTTGCACAGAGCGGTGAAAAACGGTGCGTCGGCCGGGTGTAGTTGCACGGTCTCGGCGTCGGGGTAGTGCTGCACCAGGGTGGCGATGGCTTCAGCCGGCTGTTGCAGCAAGGATCCGTCACCAAACAGCGTCTCGATCGGACCGACATCTGCTGAGTGCAGCCGTGCTTCGGCGCGCTGCAGCATTGCGCCGAACCGGTCCCGCCAGGTGTCGGCCAGCCAGGGGCTGCTCGACGATGTGCCGGCAGGGTAGATAGCGGTGGAGTTGCCCTCGCCGATGGTCAGCTCGACATAGCGTCGTAGCCACTGAGCGTAGGTCATCTCGGCGACGTCACCGAAGTATGGTTTGGCGGTGTCAGCCAGGGCCGCGATGATCTCGTCGCGACGCGCCGCGACTGCCTCCGCGTCGCCGGCGACTTCATCGAGCAGCCGCCCGCACCGCGAGGCGGTGTTGTCGATCTCGTGAATATCGGCGCCGAGCTGGCTGCGACTGGAAGCCATGCCGCCCTGGGCTTTTCCGGCGCCGATCCAATGGTCGGTGCCTTTCGTCTCGACCAGCATGCGCTTCACCGACGGCGAGGTGGTGGCTTCCTTGGTGGCCATTGCCGCGGTGCCGACCAGGATGCCGTCAACCGGCATCGAGGGGAACCCATAGGCCTCGGCCCAGCGGCCGGACAGGTATTCGGCGGCGCGTTCCGGGGTGCCGATGCCGCCGCCGACGCAGACGGTGATATTGGATCGGGAACGCAGCTCAGAGTAGGTGGCCAGCAGTAGGTCGTCGAGATCCTCCCAGGAATGGTGCCCGCCGGCGCGGCCACCCTCGACATGGGCGATGACCGGTTTGGTGGGCACTTCGGCGGCGATCCGGATCACCGCGCGGATCTGCTCCACGGTTCCCGGCTTGAATACCACGTGGCTGATGCCGACGCCGTTCAGCTCGTCGATGAGGTCGACGGCGTCCTCGAGGTCGGGGACGCCGGCGCTGACCACCAGCCCGTCGATCGGCGCACCGGACTGCCGGGCCTTTTGCACCAACCGCTTGCCGCCGACCTGCAGCATCCACAGGTACGGGGCGAGAAACCAAGCGTTGAATGCC
>CAZPZQ010000389.1:0-2987 GCA_964590745.1 uncultured Mycobacterium sp.
CGATGTCCATGATGTCGGCGTGGCGGGTGATCGCCCAGAACGGCCGGTACGGCGGGTTGTCCACCAGCGATACCGGCGCATGAGCCCGCAGGTGGGTGAGTGCCGCGCGCAGCCGTGGCTCGTCGGTGTAGGCGGTAGGGTCGGTGAAGATCTTGGCGGCCTCGTCGATGATCGGTGTGCTCATCGGCTACAACTCCTCAGCGGGTCCGGGCAGAGAGTTGACACCTGTCAACTCTGTCAGTCTAGGTGATCTGCACCTACGCGTCGTCGCTTTGTGACGTGGCACCCACCAGCGTTCGACGCGCCCTTATAGGCTGGAAACTCATGTCGACCGGGTCCTCCGACCGGCTGCGGGCCGGGGCTGCGGCGTTGCTGCTGATCGCGGCGTTGGCTACCGGTTGCGCCCGCGGTGACGGTGCGCCGGCGGCCCGGGCCGGTGCGGTGGCGTTGGACGCCGGTGTGGTGCGCACCGCGGGCGGTCTGGTGCGCGGTGTCGTTGGCGCCGATCACCGCCTGTTCCAAGGAATTCCGTATGCGGCACCGCCGGTGGGAGCGCTGCGCTGGCAACCCCCGCTTCCGGCCGCGCCGTGGCCCGGGGTGCGCGCTGCCGTGAAGCCCGGGCCGTGGTGCGTTCAGGAGATCGGCGACGGCCCCCACCCCGCCGGACTGACCAGCGAAGATTGCCTCACGTTGAATGTGTGGACCCCGACCGGCACCGCCACCGAGTTGCGCCCGGTGCTGGTGTGGATCCACGGCGGGGGCTTCACCAAAGGCAGCGGCGACATCTACGGGGCGCGGCGACTGACCAGCCGCGGTGACATCGTCGTCGTCACCATCAACTACCGGCTCGGGGCGCTGGGCTTTTTGGCGCACCCTGAGTTGGGCGAGGTCGGAAACTACGGGCTGGCCGACCAGCAGGCGGCGCTGCGCTGGGTGCGCGACAATATCGCCGAATTCGGTGGTGATCCGGCCAAGGTGACCATCGCCGGTGAATCCGCCGGTGCGATGTCGGTGTGCGACCACCTGGCCGCACCGGATTCGGCCGGGCTGTTCCGCGCCGCGGTGATTCAAAGCGGCCCGTGCCAGGCGTATGTCGGCGTCGGCACAGCCCGACGGATCAGTCGCGACTATGCGGCATCGGTGGGCTGCGCCGATCGGGCCACCGCCGCGGCGTGCCTGCGCGCGCTGCCGGCCGACGAGCTGGCCAAGCCGCTGTGGTACGCCCGATTCGGCACCGATCGGCTCAGCGGCCCGGTCACCGGAACCCGCACGCTGCCGGTGGATCCGGTGAAGGTGCTCAGCGATGGCGCGCCGGAGCGGGTGCCGGTGTTGATCGGCGTCAACCGCGACGAGTTCACCATGTTCGTGGCGTTGCGGTACCTGCGGGAGGGCCGAGAACTCGACGCCGCCGAGTACCCCGACGTGCTATCGGACACCTTCGGCGCGCGCAACAGCGCCGCCATTTTGGCGCAGTATCCGCCCGAACGGTACGGCGGCAGTGTATCGCTGGCTTACGCCGCCGCCGGCACCGACGACATCTTCGCCTGCCTCGCCGACCGGATGGCCGACGGCCTGGCCCGCAGGGTGCCCGCGGTGTACGCCTACGAGTTCGACGACCCGCACGCCCCGGCACCGGAGATGTATCAGGAGGTACCCTTCCCGATCGGCGCCACCCATTCGCTGGAGATGCGCTACCTGTTCGAAATCGGCGGCGCGGCACCGCTGGACGCCGCGCAGCAACGGTTGTCTGACCAGATGATCGACTACTGGAGCCAGTTCGTCATCACCGGAGCGCCGAGTGCGCCCGGGCAACCGGACTGGCCGCCGGTCGGCACCGATGCCGACGATGATCGGTGGATGTCGCTGCGCACCGACGGCAGCCGGGTGGTGACCGACTTCGCCATCGACCATCGGTGCGGGTTCTGGGCGACGATTCGGCGCTGACTCGCCGAAGACTCACCGAACGTGTACTCAGACCGAAAAAACCGGCGAAATCTCGGTCTGGTTGCACGTTCGGCGCAGGGCGGCGTCAGGCCCGGGTCACCCAGGTGGTGATGTCAGCATGAACCACCTCGGTGCCGGCCCGGTCCAGCACGCTGACCGGCACGACGAACTCGAAGCCGTCCGCGTGGTCCGCCGGCAACCGGGCGAAATCCGGCGGCTGCGCCTGGGCGCGGGCCAGCAGCGACGTCGTCGCCTTCTCCAGGTACTGCACCGTCATCGCCTTGGGGATCCAGCGGTGGCTGGGCGGCACGGTGGCTTCCATCATCATGCCCATCGCGGCCTCGGCGGCATTGCACGAGGCGATCGCGTGGATGGTGTGCAAATGGTTGTAGACGAAGAACCATTTCGGCATTTTGACCTCGGCGAGGCCCGGTTCCATCCGCACCACGTGCGGCAGGATCGAGGCGAAATATGGCACCCGGGCCATCGCCGCGGTGGAGAACACCCGGCTTCCGCCGGGAATCCTGGCCAGGCGCTGCCACACCCGGTAGGTATTGGTCGATTCCGCCACAGCCAGCTATCTTACTCAAGAGTAAGCTCTTGGTGGCTTGACTCTGCGGATACCACGATGGCTACTCGCACTTTCGCGTGGTAGACGCAGAGTCAACCGGGTGGGTGAACCACCACCGCGATTTGGCCGATAACCCGATCTAAGGCATACTGAACAGGTTGCTCTGAGCCGGGCTTATGCCTGGCTGGGCATACCACCAGCGCCCACCCGGGCGCGTCCGGTCCCACCTTCGCCAGGGCCGAATTCTCGGCGTGAACGAAGGCCGCGTGCGGGCGGCATGCTCGAACGCGGGGCCCGGTGTACCAGGACAGGTAAACAGCGGCGGCAGCATCCAGCACAGCGTCCGGCCAAGGCCGGGTGGGCGCGGCGCGGGACGCAGAGGTTAGCCGGGGTCCGAGCACGGACCCCCAGTAGAGCGAGGTAGCAGAAGCGTGGCGGGACAAAAGATCCGCATCAGGCTCAAGGCCTACGA
>CAZPZQ010000390.1:0-2986 GCA_964590745.1 uncultured Mycobacterium sp.
GGTGGGCCGGCGGGCAACCCGGTCGGCCTCGCTGGCGCTGGTGGCCGCGGCGGCGACGGCGGCGCCGGCGGTGCCCCCGGCGACGGCGGCAACGGTCTCGACGGCACATCGGACAAAAACGACGGCGCCGGCGGCAACGGCGGCGACGGCGGCAACCCGGGCACCGGCGGCAAGGGCGGCGCCGGCGGGGCCGCCGGCACCGGCAACGACCCCGTTCCCGGCGTACCCGGTGCAACCGGAACCACACCCGCCCACGGCGGCAACGGCGGCAACGGCGGCAACCGAGCAGCCGGCACCCTAGCCCGCGCCGGGCGCGGCGCTCATGGCGGCAACGGCGGCAACGGCGGCGCCGTCGGCACTGGTGGTCATGGGGGCAGCGGCGGCAACGGCCACTCCAGCTTCCTCGTCGTCGGCGCCGGTGGTAGCGGCGGTAACGGCGGCAGCGGCGTCGTCGGTGGGATGGGTGGCGACGGCGGCAGCGGCGGCGACGGGAACGCCGGTCACGCGGCCGGTGCCGGCGGCAGCGGCGGCGACGGTGGCACTGGCACCACTACTGGCGGCCAAGGCGGCACTGGCGGTGATGGCGGCCAGGGTCAAAACGGCCGCGACAACGGCAGTCCGTTCAACCGCTCCGGCAATGGTGAACCCGGCGGTCGCGGTGGCGCCGGCGGCAGCGGCGGGGCTGGCGGCACCGCTGGGGGTACGGGCGGCCACGGTGGGGCGGGCGGAAACGGCGGGCGTGGCGGCAACGATGATTACAACCCCGGGGGCGGCGGCGGCCGCGGCGGACTCGGCGGGCCCGGCGGTGCTGGCGGCGCCGGCGAAAACGGGCCAGGAGGCAACGGCGGCGACGGCGGCGTCGGTGGACACGGGGGGAACGGGGGCAAAGGAACGGGCATCTCCCCTGGCCCTACCGACCCAGGTAGTACCGCCGAGATCTGGGGGCCAGGTAATGCTGGCGGCGCCGGCGGCGCCGGCGGTGATGGCGGCACCGGTCACGGCGGTAACGGCCAACCCGGCGGGTCCGGCAGCAGCGGTTGGCAACGAGATGGTCATTTGGGTGGCGCTGGCGGTTCGGGCGGTCCCGGCGGCAGGGGCGGGCGCGGCTAACTGTCGCCGCGGCCCTGGCGTTCGGACTCGACACGGTAAGCGTCTGGTAACACTTTGATAACTCCAGCAACATCCGTATCTCAACAGTTATCGTGTCCCAGGGCGATCCGAAGTAGCTATCAGCCGCCGGGTCTGGAAATAGTCAGGGGCAGACCGCGTTCCTGGCCGGACCGATCGCCTGTCGAGGGGTCCGGCGGCCTGAACGAGAGGTTGCCGTGCGTCATACCGACGAGGTCCGATGAGCCTGCTGCTGCCCCAGGTGCGGCCGCGGGCGAGGTCACCGCTGGACCGCGTCGGCGATGCAGCCGCCCGGCCCGAGCCGGCGGCAGCCGACCCAAAGCAGGCGCTGCGCAAGGCGATCGCCGCCTCGGCGATCGGCAACGCCACTGAGTGGTATGACTACGGCGTCTACGCCGTCGTTGCGACCTACCTCACCGAGGCGTTCTTCCCGGCGACGCTGGGCAACATCGGCACCATGCTCGGCTTCGCGGTGTCGTTCGTGCTGCGGCCCCTGGGCGGCTTGGTGTGGGGCCCGATTGGAGACCGGTTCGGTCGGAAATCGGTGCTGGTAGCCACCATCTTGTTGATCGCGGTGGCGACGACGCTGATCGGCATGCTGCCCACCTACGCCAGCGCCGGGTGGTGGGCGCCGGCGCTGCTGATCGCGCTGCGGGTGGTGCAAGGGTTTTCCACCGGCGGCGAATACGGCGGCGCGGCAACGTTTATGGCTGAATACGCCCCCGACGACAAACGCGGCAAATACGGCAGCTTCCTGGAGTTCGGCGCGTTGGGCGGATTCGTGGCCGGCGGGGCGATCGTGCTGGTGCTGGAGGCGGCGCTGACCCACGAACAGATGGCGGCCTGGGGATGGCGCATCCCGTTCCTGATCGCGCTGCCGCTGGGTGTGGTCGGGCTGCTGCTGCGCAGCCGGATGGACGAGACGCCGGTGTTCAAGGAGTGCGCGGCCTGTGATGCCATCACCGGCTCGGCGTGGAGTCGGCTGGTGGATTTGTTGACCAACTACACCCGTCCGATCGCGGTAATGTTCGCCATGGTGGTGGCGCTGAACATCATCGACTACACGCTGGTCACCTATCAGCCGACCTACCTGCACGCCACCATCGGCCTGGGTGAACGCAGCCGAACCACCGTGGTGCTGATCGGTGAGCTGGCGATGATGGCGTTCATTCCGTTCGCCGGCGCCTGGTCGGACCGGATTGGTCGCAAACCGCTCTGGCGTGGTTCGCTGCTGGGCCTCGGTGTGCTCGCGGTGCCGATGTACTGGTTGATGGGGCAGGGATTCGGTTGGGCGCTGGTGGGTTTCGCGGTGCTGGGCTTGCTGTTCGCGGCCCCGTTGGCGACGGTGTCGGCGACCTTTCCGGCGATGTTTCCCACTCAGGTGCGCTATGCCGGCTTCGCGATCTCCTACAACATGGCGGTGGCACTGTTCGGTGGCACCGCGCCGGTGGTCGCCGACACCGCCATCGCGACCACCGGGTGGCGGCTGTTCCCGGCCGGATACCTGATCCTGGGCGCGGTGATCGGCTTGGCTGCGCTGCGGTTTGTGCCGGAGACCGTCGGCTGCTCGCTGCGCGGCACCGACATCCCGGGGGTGGAAAGTGAGCTGGAGCGCGAGCTGGCCGGCCTGTCGCCGAGGACGGCCTTCGCGCTGAAGACGGTCTTGTCGGCGAATGCGCACCGAAACGGCTTCTACGACAAGGTGTGGGCGGTGGACAAGTACGTTCGCCCGTCGGTGCGGGTGCCACTGGTCTACACGGGTGTTCCCCAACTGGCAGGCGTGAGCGGGCCGAGGATCAGGGCTTGATGCCGGGTCGGGGCTTGGGGGATCCCATCGTTCGGTCAGGCTGACGGTTTT
>CAZPZQ010000391.1:0-2985 GCA_964590745.1 uncultured Mycobacterium sp.
TGACCCGCGACCCGCGGTCCACCGAGCGCAAGAAATACGGGCTGAAGAAGGCCCGTAAGGCTCCGCAGTACAGCAAGCGTTGAGCGGGCGTTCCCTTGCCGCGAGCGTGCACAAATGTACGTGCGCTCCGGCGTGTCGCCGTACAAACACGCCCGCTCGCGGGGGAAAAGGGTAGGCATGGGTCGGCTTTTCGGCACCGACGGCGTCCGCGGGGTGGCCAATCGCGAGTTGACCGCGGAACTTGCCCTGGCACTGGGCGCTGCAGCCGCGCGGCGACTGACCGCCGGCAGCAACCGGCGGGTGGCCGTAGTAGGCCGCGATCCGCGGGCCAGCGGCGAGATGCTGGAAGCCGCCGTCATCGCCGGGCTGACCAGCGAAGGCGTCGACGTGCTGCGCACCGGCGTGCTGCCGACCCCGGCGGTGGCCTACCTGACCAGCGCTTATGAGGCCAGCTTCGGGGTGATGATCTCGGCGTCGCACAACCCGATGCCGGACAATGGGATCAAGTTCTTCGGTCCGGGCGGCCTCAAGCTCGATGACGCCACCGAAGATCAGATCGAACAGTTGGTCGCCGAGGGTCCGGGGCTGCGCCCGGTCGGTGCTGAAATCGGCCGGGTGGTGGACGCCGACGACGCCGAGGACTGCTACCTGCGTCACCTGAACACGGTGATCAACGTTCGGTTGGACGGCCTGACCGTGGTGGTGGACTGCGCGCACGGTGCGGCGTCGGTGGTGGCGCCGCGTGCGTACCGGGCCGCCGGAGCCCAGGTGATCGCGATCAACGCCGACCCGGACGGGCTGAATATCAACGGCAGCTGCGGCTCAACCCACCTGGATGCACTACAGGCTGCGGTCCTCGCCCACGGCGCCGACCTGGGCCTGGCGCACGACGGCGACGCCGACCGGTGCTTGGCCGTCGACGCAGCCGGCAACGTCGTCGACGGCGACGCCATCATGGTGGTGCTGGCGCTGGCCATGCATGAAGCCGGCGAGCTGACCGGCGACACTCTGGTGGCCACCGTGATGAGCAATCTGGGCTTGCACCTGGCCATGCGCGAGGTCGGGGTCAGCGTGCACACCACCGACGTCGGCGATCGGTACGTGCTGGAGCGACTGCGGGCCGGTGGCTACAGCCTCGGCGGCGAGCAGTCCGGCCACATCGTGCTGCCCAACCTGGCCTCCACCGGGGACGGCATCATCACCGGGTTGCGGTTGATGGCTCGGATGGCGCAGACCGGCACCGCGCTGGCCGCTCTTGCGTCGGCGATGCGCACACTGCCGCAGGTGCTGATCAATGTCGAAGTGACTGACAAGGCCGCCGCCGTCGGACGGCTCGCGGTGCGCACCGCGGTGCGCCGGGCCGAGGACGAGCTCGGCGACACCGGGCGGATCCTGTTGCGCCCGTCCGGGACCGAGCAGATGGTCCGGGTGATGGTGGAGGCCGCCGACGAAGACACCGCGCGTCAGATCGCGCTCGGTGTTGCCGAAACCGTTCGCGGCCAACGCTGAAAGCTGCCGAAGCCGGAACCGGGGCGGCCCGCACACCGTCATACCCGGTATGGCAGAGCGACACGTCCACCTGGACACCGCGTCGGTGCGCGCCGCGGCAGACCGGTTCGACAGTACCGCCGACGTCATCGACGGCGCGGTCCGCACCAGGCTGCACCGGCTGGCTTTCGGCGGGGCCAGCGCGGGCCGGGTGCACGTCACCGCCGGCGAGGCGCTGCGCCGCGCGCTGGACCGGTGGGCCGGTGAGCTGTCGCAGTGGTCGCGGGCCAGCGCTGAGATCGCGGCCGCGCTGCGGGTTAGCGCGCAGAGCTATGTCGACGCCGAGCGGCAGCTCACCGCCCGGATCGGGTGAGGCGATGGCCGCGAGATACGACGTGGACGGCCGGTTGGCCGAGGGCCGAGAAGCCGTGGCGCACACCCAAACCTACGTGTCGGCAGCAGGGCTGCGGGGTTATCAGCATCCCGACCTGACCGCGCATGGCACGCAGGTGCACGACTGGTACGACGGCGAAGCGGGCATGGATCTGCGCCGCCTCGACGATGACTGCTCCGATCTGTGGGCAGTGGTCAACGCCGCCGAGGAGGCGCTGCGGGTACAACGCGCCCAACTCGGTGAACTCGGTGCCGGCTGGTCCGGACCCGGTGCCGACGCCGCGGCGGCGTTCCTGCAACGCCACTGCGACGTCGGCGCAGCACTGGTTGCCGGGCTGCGCGCGGCCACCGAGGCTTGTGCGGCGCTGCGGGACAACCTGTGGCGGCTGATCGACGACAAGGTGACCGCCGCGATGAGCATCGATGATCGCAGCGGTGCGCACCGGCCGGTGTGGCTGGCCGCCGCGCATGCCGTCGCGGGTGGCGACGCCCGGGCGGCCGATGTCATCGATCATCAAATAAAGCCCTACGTGGACAGCGATATCGGCGGCGACTGGGTTACCGCCATGCGCTCGGCTCGCAACGCGGTGGCGGCCGCCTATGACGCGGCCATCGCCGAGGTGGCGCCCGCTGGCGAGGTTGCTTTTGCGGTGCCCGACGCGCTCGGTCCGCGGTATCGACCCGACGAGCCGGCGCCGGTCACGGCCCCGGTTCCGATGTCACCGGCCGCTACCGGGATGCCCGTCACCGATCCGTCGCTGCCTGCGCCCGACCCGGTGCCACCGGCGGCGCTGACCGATGGCCCGGTGCCCGCTTCGCTGGACGACGCCGCGGCGCTACCAGGCGATTTCGGCGTGCCTGCCGGGCTCGGCATGCCGGGCGGCGGTTTGCCCGGCGGTCTCGGTCTGCCGAGCGGCGTCGGGGGCCTCGGTGGGCTGATTCCGCGGATTGCCGATGCCATCGGCGGCCTGTTCGGGTCACCCGACGATGGATTCGGGATAGACGAGCCGTTCGGCGAAGAATCCGAGCCGGACGACGCGCCCGAACGGACTGACGACGTCGACGAACCCGAGCCCACTGATGACGTCGACGAATCCGAGTCCA
>CAZPZQ010000392.1:0-2985 GCA_964590745.1 uncultured Mycobacterium sp.
ACCGCACCCTGTGGACCGACCTGACCAGCCTGCGATTCCTCGACGGCCCGCACGGGGCTTTGCTACTCGGGCCCGTCGGGGCTGGTTAACATTGCACATTTCTCCTATCAGTTGTGTCGAACAGTCCAGCTTGGTCGGGTTTTACCTGGATGCGCAGGCCTTTTCGGCGTCCGCGGTTGACGTGGACGGCTTGCAGTTCGCCGCGTTGGACCTTGTGCAACACGGTTTGCCGGGCGACGCCGAGGGCTTTGGCCGCGTCGTCGAGTGCGAGCCAGCCCTCGGGTGCCTCGGGTTGGATTTTGTTGCGCAGGGCTTGGTCGATGCGGATGCGCCACGGCGCTCCCGGGGTGATCTGTTCGGCGGTGATGAAGCCATCACGGATCCATCGGTAGAGGGTTTCCTTGCTGACGTCGAGGATCTTCTCGGCTTCGGTGATGGTGACCACGACGACATCCTCGCCGCCGGCTCTGACATCGGGCTCTGCGGGCTGGTAGACGGGGATGGCGTGGGTGGCGCGTAGCTGCGCCACCCGGGCTCGGGTGAAAGCCAGCCCGGTGGCGGTGCGGCGTTTTTGTCTGCCCAGGATCGCTGCGATGGTTTGGTCGTTGTAGTGCCGGGCGAGTCGTCGGATCAAGGCGATGGTGTCTTCGCTGGTGACGCGCAGGTGCCGGCCGGGTTTGTTCATCGGCATCGCGACCTCGGTGATGGCTCCGCCCTGCCAGATGATGCGCAGGTCGGCGATGCGCCGTTGCCGGTGGACGGTGAGGCCGATCTCGGCGATCACCGCGCGGATGAGTTGTTTGCGTTCGCGCACCGTGGTGGTCGGTGCATCGAAAATCGCGCGGATGTCGGCACCGGCGGTGGTGATCCAGGCCAGTTCATGTTCGCTCAACGAGACCGGACGGCGGGCTCGCTGGGCGGCGAAATCGTTCTCTACGGCACGCACCGCGGCCAGCTTGGCTTCCAGGTTCTTCTCCAACGTTCGTGCCACCAGGCGGTTTTCCGGTTCGACGTTGTCAAACTGGCGCAGCGCCCGGTCGGCCTCGTAGCGGGCCCGTTCCACGGCCAGCTCGAACACGGCCAGGTCGCGGCGATAGTTGGCGTCGGCCTCGGCTAGGGCTTGGGCGGTTGCCGCTAGTGCCGCCGGGGCCAGCACCTCGAACATCTGGTTAAGGATCGTGTTCTCGAGCCGGATGCCGCCGATGCTTTGGCAGGCCTGCTGGCCGGCATAGAGCTGTTGGGCGCGGGCGCACACGTAGCGCGGGCAGTTGCCCGTGGTGCCCGAGTAGCCGGTGGCCATGATCCTTCCGCACCGCCCGCAGCGGAGCAGCCCCTGTAGCAGGGCACGGCCCTCGCGCACCGCGCCGCCGGCCAGTTCCCGGGGGCGGCGCCAGTTGCCGCGTAGTCGTGCGGTGTTGGTCTCGTAGACCTGCCAGCTGATGTATCCGGGATGGTGGTCGGGAATGAGCACCTGCCACTGCTCGCGCGGAACCAGTCGATCCCGAGAGTGCACCGCCCCGGTGAGCGGGTCGACGCGCTTTTCGGTGCGGGTGCGGCCAAACACGAACGCCCCGGCGTAGGCGGGGTTGGTCAGCAGGTCGTGCACCGCCGGATAGGTGGCCGGGGCCCAGGTGATGCGCCGCGAGCCGTTGGCCCGCCGCGGCAACAGCACCCCGTCTTCGCGCAGCCCGATCAACGCTTGGCGTGCCGAGCCGAGCTCGTCGAAGCGGCGAAACACGGTGGCGATCGCCTCTCGCACGGCCTCATCGGGGGTCAGTACTACCCGGCCGTCCTCGTCGTAGTCCAGACCTACCGGAAGCCCCTGCCGCAGTTCACCTTTGGCCGCCTTGTGCTTTAACCCCGCGGTCAGACGGGATTTGATCAGGTGCAGTTCTGCTTCTGACATGGTGCCCTTGAGCCCGAGCACGAGCCGATCATTGAAGTCGGCCGGGTGATAGACACCGTCGGCGTCGGCGATCAAGGTGTCGGTGATCGCGCACAAGTCCAGCAGCTGATACCAGTCAGCGTTGTTGCGGGCCAGCCGAGACACCTCAATGCCCAACACGATCCCGACCTTGCCCAAACCAACGTCGGCGACCAGCTCTTTGAAGCCGATTCGCCCGTCGGTTTGTGCCCCTGAACGGCCCAGGTCGGTATCTATCACTACCACCTGATGGGCGGGCCAGCCCAACGTGACGGCGCGTTCCCGTAGCTCGTATTGGCGAGCCAGGGATTCGGTGTGTTGCACCATCTGGGTAGGGGTGGACTGGCGCACATAGACATAGGCGTCGCGAGAGCGATGCGAGGCGCTGATCTTGTCGGTGGTCAACAACAGCGCCGGCGCCGACACGCCCGGGGACACGGTGTCACGCATCGTCGGCCTCCAGGGCAACGCAGCTATCGGCATCGACTAGGGCGCCCTTGGCGATCATCCTGGCTAACAGCGCCAACACTTGGCTGCGGTTCTCCTCCGGCAAGGTATGCCACCGGCTGGCCGACACCGCCAAATCAGACAGACCCAACGAAAGCTGGCATGGGCCAGCTACTCTCAATACGCGCAAGTGGGTTCACCTCTCCCGTAGTCGTGGGCGCGATCAGGGACGAGGTGAACCTACTTCGCTTTTATCGACAAACCCCGCAACGCGCAGCTGGAAAAGCCGCTGGGTCAGCCGGTGCAGCTCGCGCAGCCCTGCTGCGTTGATCACCGAGACGGCGCTCTGCTCCCCACCGGTACCGAAGACGTCGGTTGCATCAGCACGGATCGTGCCCGGCGAGCCATCGGGCAGCTCAACCACCAGCAGCAGCACGCCGTTCCAGCGCTTAAACGACCGAGCCGGCAGCAGACGGCCAAACAGCGGATGTGTCTCCGCGACAACCCGCACATCGCACGGTAAAACCGCACGCAACTGTTGCAGTCTGTCGCCCTCACTGTTGGAGTAGGCAAAACGCACCTGGCTACCACCCTCGGCCACATCGCCGTACGCC
>CAZPZQ010000393.1:0-2980 GCA_964590745.1 uncultured Mycobacterium sp.
CCCAGCCACAACACCACCGGCATCCAGCGTGTCCGCGGCCACGGCGGGCTCTGCTGGCCCACGAAGTATGGCACGAACTGCACCATGCCGGCGTTGACGAATAACAGGTTCGGGTCGTCGAGGATCACCGAAGCGCTAGGCACCTCGGTATGCCCCGCTTTCACGAAATGATCGAGGAAACGCTTCCTGATCTCGTGGGTCTGCACCGTTGTCGCTTCCTGGAAGAATCCACACGTCCGCACTACAGTACCGGTCTAAACGCACCGGTTTCCCCGCGAGCAGACACAAACACCCCCGATATCCGCTTCATTCGGGCACCTTGCGTCTGCTCGGCGGTGGGGCGCCGGGCTAACGGCCAACAAAGCTCAGCCGCACCGACCGGCGCGGGTTGTCCCGATTCAGGTCTACCAGCACGACGCTTTGCCAGGTGCCCAGCAGCGGTGTGCCGTCGAGTACCGGAACCGTGATCGACGGCGCCACGATGGCCGGCAGTACATGGTCGGCGCCGTGGCCCGGCGACCCGTGTGCGTGCCGGTAGCGGTCATCACGTGGTAGCAGCCGCTCCAAGGCGTCGACCAAGTCCTCATCGGAGCCGGCCCCGGTCTCGATGATCGCCACACCGGCGGTGGCGTGCGGCACGAACACGTTGCACAAGCCGTCCCGGTTTCCAGCGCAGAACGCGCGCACCGCCTCGGTGAGATCGACGGTGCGACGCTGCGCCGTGTCGACGTCGAGCACCTTGGTGTCCATAGTTCTTCAGCCTACGAGCCTACGGACTCCAGCTACGGCAGCGAGACGCCCGGGAAGCCCCGACACGGGTGCACCTGGTAGGTGAGCACGCCCGACGCCACCGCCGGGTCGTCGTCCATCAGTGCGATGGCATCTTGGACCGTCGCGTCGACGACCGCAATCCCATAGATATCCGAGTCATCCGTCACCCGCAGATACGCGACCTGCACGCCGGCGTCACGCAGCCCGAAGTTGCGTCGATTGTGCTCCCAACTCAGCGCCAGGGCTGTGTCGTCGGCGTAGTTCGGCCCACTCTTGATGATCACCACGCTGTACGGCGTCGCAGCGACCAGCCAGGCATTCATCTCGTCGTCGGTATAGGTTTTCACCCGCCGACCTCCCTGTCGGTCAGCCGTGGCGGCAACCACGCGTTCGGCGCCACGGTTGGCCGGCCGCCAGCAGTCTACGTCAGCTCTCGCCCCCTGAACACTGTTGCGCCACAACACTATCCTGATGCCGGTGGTGCCGCGCCGGCTGCGGGCTCGGGTCAGCGTTGGTACCCCCGCAGTGCCGTAGCCCTACCGAAAGCTGAGAGCAAGTACCCTATCCCGATACGACTTTCACAGGGAAGGAATCCGGAGATGGTTCTGCACGCCGCTGAACAGCGTTGTTGCGGGCGT
This sequence comes from uncultured Mycobacterium sp., assembly GCA_964590745.1. GTDB lineage: Bacteria > Actinomycetota > Actinomycetes > Mycobacteriales > Mycobacteriaceae > Mycobacterium. Next base: position 1,410 of record CAZPZQ010000393.1, read on the forward strand.
AAGGGTCGTGCACGTTTCGCCCGGGCGCGTCGACGTGCGCTGGGTGCCGGTAGTGCGGTAGGTGCGTTTCTGGCCTTCGGGATGACACCGCTGACCGGTATTCCTGAGGCAAACGCTTTCGACGGCCTGGACTGGCTGGGCGACTTGTTGGGCGGCGCGCCCGACCCCGTCACCAGTTGGGATACCGCGGCCTGGTTCGACCCGGTCCCGAACGCCGCCGCAGTCACCTTCCCGGGCGATCCGGCGGGCCAGCTGGATCAGTTCATCTGGTCGCTGTACGACAACTTCTACACCGAGCTGTACCAGGCCGGCCAGGCACTCATCAGCAGCCATATTTTCGACCTGGTCAACCCGATGTTCGCCTTCGACGGCGCGTGCGGCCTGGTTTGCAACGGCGTTGACGCGCACCTGGACGATGTCGGCCACGTTGTTGTGGCCGGCAACGGCGGCTGGCTGTTCGGCGACGGCGGCAGCGGCGTGGTGCACGACGCCGACGACAACGTGGTGGCGGGTTCAGTCGGCGGTAACGCCGGCCTGATCGGCAACGGCGGGACCGGCGGTCTCGGCACCGCGGCTGGCCAGGATGCCGCAGCTAACGGCTTGGCCGGCGGTAGCGGCGGCTGGTTGTTCGGTGACGGCGGCACCGGCGGGGCCGGTGGCGTCGGTGTCGACGGCGGTCCCGGCGGCACCGGTGGTGCCGGTGGCAATGCGATCGCCCTGTTCGGCAACGGCGGTGCCGGCGGGACCGGCGGCGCCGGTGCCGCCGGGGCCGACGGCGACCCGGGTGATGACGAGGCGGCCTCGGCCGCCGGTGCCAATGGCGGCGCGGGCGTTGACGGTGGCGCCGGCGGCAACGGTGGGGCCGGCGGCAAGGCCGGGGCGCTCATCGGGGTCGGCGGTGCCGGCGGCGACGGCGGTGTCGGTGGTGTCGGTGGCGCCGGGGGTGGCGCGGGCGCCTACGGTGACGACAACGGTCTCACCGGCACCGGCACCGGCGGCACCGGCGGTAAGGGTGGCACCGGCGGCGACGGCGGCGAGGGCGGCACCGGCGGGCTCATCGGTACGACGGGTCAGCTCGGTGACGGCGGTAATGGCGGTGCCGGCGGCGCGGGCGGTCAGGTCTTCAGCGGAACAACCGTCGCCCCGTCAGCGGCCGGTGCCGAGTCCCACGGGCAGGGCGGCACCGGTGGTGTCGGCGGTACCGGGGGCCGTGGCTACCACGCCGGTACCGGCGGCGCCGGTGGTGACGGCGGCTCCGGCGGCGCCGGACTCGTTGACCAGGACGGCAACCCGGTGGTCGGGGTCAACGGCGATGCCGGCGGTCAGGGCGGTGCCGGCGGCACCGGCGGTCAGGCGATCTCGGTTGCGGACGGCGGCGATGGCCGGGGTGGTACCGGCGGCGTCGGCGGTGACGGTGGCCGCGGCCAAGACGGCGCTTCGTACGGCGCAGTCCAGGCCACTGGAGACACCGATGCTGCGCCCACTGCCGGCGGTGCGGGCGGCAACGGTGGAGCCGGCGGCGCCGGCGGCGCCGCTGCCGACGGCGATAAGGATGGTGTCATCGGTCGGCT
>CAZPZQ010000394.1:0-2972 GCA_964590745.1 uncultured Mycobacterium sp.
CCGTTCGAGTTCGTCGGCTCCGCCCAGGACCCGTTCGGCAACACCCGGGTCGGTTTCGAGGGCGAGGTCGCCGTCAACCGCAAGGACTGGGACCTCACCTGGAACGCCGCCCTGGAGACCGGTGGCGTGCTCGTCTCCGAGAAGGTCAAGCTGAAGTTCGACGTCTCGGCGATCAAGAACGCCTGACGACGATCCGGGGCACCCCGGGCACCTCGAGAGCACTGGCGTCCTGCGGGTCGGTGGCGCGCGCACCTTGCTGGGCGCGGTCCAGTGTCCCGTGCAAGTTCTGCACGTGGTGCCCGAACTCGTGGGCCACCACGTATTCCTGCGCCAGTGGTCCGCCGCTGGAGCCGAATCGGTCGACCAAGACCTGGAAGAAGTCGGTGTCGAAGTAGGCGGTCTGATCCACCGGGCAGTAGAACGGGCCGACCGCGCTGGTGGCCACCCCGCAGCCGGTGTCGACCTGACCGTTGAACAGCCGGACCCGCGGACGGGTGTAGCCGGGCATCAACTCCGACCACACCGCGTCGACCGAGTTGCCGGTGGCCACCACCCGGCACTGCACGAGTTTGTTGGCGTCGGCGCCGGTGCGGCACTTGTTGAGATCGAAACCCGGAGCGTCGTACTCCTGGGTGTTCACCGGCTGCTGGCTCAGCACATCACCGGGGTCGACCCCGAGAAACAGCGCCACCATGACGATCAGCAACCCGGCGATACCACCGCCGATGGCAATGCCCCGGCCTCCGCCGCTGGTCGACGTGGTGCTGGTGTCGATCTGCATGCCTTCGTTGAAGGTCATCGCGCCCTCCGTGGGGTCTTATCGTGGCCGGCTACCGGCGGAACCAGCTTTGCACACGCCGCTCGACCCGGGCCGCGGCCCGCTGACCTCCGACCACCGTCGACAGGGAGTCGGCAGCGGGCCGAAAGCCGTCATATCGACTTTGCTCGCGCCCCGCCCTAACCATTCCCCAAATCTTTGCTGAAAGTTCGTGGCCCAATTGGACGGCGGGTCTGCGCGGTGTTAGTTTCGCACGACGCCAGCCCGTTCGCGAAGTACCCAGCGCGTGGGCCAAGAACAGGTATCAGAGAGGCTGCCTGGTCGATGATCGAGATTGTTGCTCACCGCGCCCAAAGAGTCGCTCAGCGGCCGTCTCGTGCAGCACTATCCGCGCGGGGCAACCACGTCTATCATGGCGTCATCAGGTGGGCTGCACTACAGTGGCGCACACTGTCCGACGGTGGCAGCCGCGTCACGTAGCTGGTCAGCGAAGACTGGATAGGGTCCTAGGAGGAAGCGCATGTCGTTTGTAGTTACGCAACCAGAAATTCTGGCGGCGGCGGCCGGCAATCTCGCCGGCATCGGGGATGCGATGAAAGCCGGGACCGCTGCTGCGGCCGCGCCCACCACCGGAGTGGTGCCTCCAGCGGCGGACCTGGTCTCGGCGATGACGGCTGCGCAGTTTGCCGCGCACGCCCAGATGTTCCAAGCGGTCAGTGCGCAGGCGGCCGCGGTGCATGAGCAACTGGTGGCAACGCTGGGGAGCAACGCCACCTCGTATGCTGCCGCCGAAGCCGCTAACGCCGCCGGCGCTGGCTGAGCGGCGACGGCACCGCAAATGAGCTATGGGTTCTCGCTTTTTCCGCCGGAGATCCTCTCCGGGCTGATGTATACCGGCCCGGGTGCCGGACCGCTGCTGGAAGCGGCGACAGCATGGACCGGGATGTCCGAAGAGCTCACCACGACAGCCACATCGGTCCAGTCCCAGATTTCCGGACTCAGCGCCTCCTACCAGGGCCCGACGGCCAACTTGATGGGGGCGGCGATCGCGCCTTATGTGTCGTGGCTGGAGACTACCTCCAGCCAAGCTGCCCAGATGGCATCGCAGGCCACCACCGCCGCCGGGCTGTTCGAAACGGCGCACGCGGCGACGGTGCCGCCGCCGGTGATCGCGGCCAACCGGTCGCTGCTGTTGGCGCTGATAGCGACGAACTTCTTTGGCCAGAACACCCCCGCGATCATGGCGACCGAAGCCCAGTACGAGGCGATGTGGGGCCAGGACGCGGCAACGATGGAAAGCTACGCCGCGGCGTCGGATGCCAACAACAGCGCATTGCAGCAGCCGACGCCGCCACCGCAGGCCGGGCAGCCCCACCCGGCAGCTCAACCACCGCCTAACACCCCACCCACGAGTGGCGACACACCGCCCACCCCGCCCACCTGGAATGACGTGATGACCGACATTGGGCAAGGTCAGTGGGCGAGCGCCTGGACCGCCGCGCAAAGCTTGCTGGCTGGCGGGACGGGCACCCCGCCCGTCAGTAACCCGAATGCGTTGATGCAGGCCTTGTATTACCCGCTGATGTACGGCGCCATGCCGATCCGGTATCTGATGATGTTGACCAGCCTGTTCCGGGGTGGCGCGATGGGGTCGGCGTTAGCCGGTCAGGCGGCCGGTGCCGCGGCGGCCAACGGGCCCGGTGCGCTGATGACCCAGATCGGCGACTTCGTCAACGACAAGATGCAGGGCGCGGTCGGAACGCTGGTGGGTCACTTCAACACCGCCACCCAGGCGATATCGGCCAAGCTGGGCCAGGCGGCCTCGATGGGGTCGCTGAAGGTGCCGCAGGCTTGGTCGATGGCCGCCGACGGCATGGTTCGGGCCGCACCGGTGCTGCCGCAAACCGTCAGCGCACCGGCAACGACCGTGTCGGCGACGTCGGGGATGCCCGGCGGCCCGTTCGGCAACGCGATGTTGGGTGCGCTGGCCGGGCGCGGCCTCGGCAGCGTGGCCGCCAAGGCTCCGAAGGTAGTTCCCCGCTCGCCGGCCGGCGGCTGACGGAAGGGGCGTCAAACCAACTTTTCCGCCGGGTTCACCCGGCACCAGCAATCAAAATTCGAGCAGTAAGGAGACAGTTCCATGGCGACGCGTTTTATGACCGACCCGGATCAGATGCGGGCGATGGCGAGCCGT
>CAZPZQ010000395.1:0-2949 GCA_964590745.1 uncultured Mycobacterium sp.
GATGGGGAAACGGGTCTGCTCTGCAGACACCGCGCCCCTGACTACCAATGGCCGAACCAAGCGCGGACAGCGACACCAAACGCAAGTTTCGTGAAGCCCTGGACCGCAAGAACGCGAAGGTGTCCGGCGGGTCGGAACACAAGGACCGCGGCGCCAAGCAGACGCGGTCGCACGGACCGGTGGAGAGCCGTCGCGAGTTTCGACGCAAAAGCGGCTAGCGGTTAGCCGCCGCCTGCCCGGCAGAGACGCGCGCATCGATGAATCGCGGGCGGGTCGATGCTGCAGGTCGCCTGCGCCGCAAGCAACCGATGCGCGCCACCAGACCGCAATCCGCTCGCAGTGTCCGGTCAGCTACTGCACCGGGCACGCGTATTTCCTCGCCACCTCCATCAACCGCTGGTCCGCCCCCGGACCGATAACCCCCTGCGCGGCCAGTTCCCAGCCGATGAACCCAGGTAGACCACCTTCGCATGCCTGGTGAGCGACCCGCCATGCAGTGTCCGGGTTCAAGTGGAATCCATTGCGTTCTAGGCCTTGCATATAGGCGTCGAATTCCGGCGTGCCTTGGTCTGGCACGGCGTTAGCGGCGCCAGCTAAGGCAACAGCCGTCACCAGCGCTGAAACAAGAGCTGTCATCACACGTCTCATGTCCACCCTCTGAAGAGGCGCATACTGCGGTTGTCGCCTCCACGTTCGCACAATCCACCGACACAGACGACTGAACTGCGCTGATACGTGCACAGCCCGGCGGCAACCCCTCACATGGCGATACCCGGGGCTTCGGCGCTGGCGATCGGGTAGCGGCCGACCACCGAGTGGCGGCCCGAGCCGTCCGGTCGGCTCTGTTGGTCTACGCCACCGCCGCAGTCCTAGACTGGCGGAGTGCCGCCCTTGCAGCTCGCATGCGATCCTCCCGCCGATGCGTTGCTCTCCGATAACCCGTTCGCGCTGTTGATCGGCATGCTGCTCGACCAGCAGGTGCCGATGGAGACCGCGTTTGCCGGGCCGAAAAAGATCGCCGACCGGATAGGCGGCCTCGATGCCCGGCAGATCGCCGACTACGACGCCGAGAAATTTGCTGCGATTTGTGCGGAAAAGCCTGCTGTGCATCGTTTTCCGGGGTCGATGGCGAAACGGATTCAGCACCTCGCCCAAATCGTGGTCGATGACTATGAGGGCGACGCGGCGGGCCTGTGGCAGGCCGGCAACCCGGACGGAGCGGAACTGCTGAAACGGCTGAAGGCGCTGCCCGGCTTCGGTGAACAGAAGGCGCGGATCTTCGTGGCGCTGCTGGGCAAGCAATACGGGGTCACGCCGTCGGGCTGGCGGGCGGCCGCTGGCGACTACGGCAAGGCCGGTACCCACGTCTCGGTGGCCGATATCGTCGACGCCCGTTCCCTCGCGCGGGTGCGGTCGCACAAGAAACAAATGAAGGGGAAGGCGGCGAGGTGAAGACGAATCTGACCTGTCCGTGCGGTGAAGCCATCGTCGGCAAGGACGAAGACGAGCTGGTCGAACTGGCGCAAAAGCACCTGGCGGACGCTCACCCGGGTCTGGAGTATGACCGAGACGCCATCTTGTTCATGGCCTACTGACCGCCGGCGCCGGGCAGTGTCAGGGCACCACCGTCGAACCGATCGTCGGTAGGAAGTTGCACTGGTGATCCTTGGTGCTGACTTGGCCGAAAATCGTTGACAGGATACTGCCGGAACCGGTGTCGACGATAGCGGTCAGCGTCGTCGGTCCGTCCGGGTTGATGTCGGAGCGAGGCTTGAGGGTGGCGCTGCCGGATCTGCCGGTGCTGAGGTTCACCCAGGTGACGTTCAACGGCAACTTCTGCGCGTCGGCTGGCCCCGGCGTGCCGACCGCGGTGAACACGTAAGCGGTCTGACCGGCTCCCGGGCCGGGCGTGGGGATCTTGGCCGGACCGGCCACCGACAACGCGGTCGCGATCGAGTTGCCGCCGTCGGCCAGGCAGCCCGGGCCGATGGACGGATACCTGAAGTCCGGGGTCGGGGGCCTGTCCGGGCCGAACGCCGGCGTGGCCACCGGCGCCGGATCGAACGGTTCCGGCGCTGACGCCGCCGGTACGGGTACCGCATCGGCAACGTCCGGCGCTGCTGGTGCAGCGAACGCCTCGGGTGCCGCCGATGCTGCCTGCCGCACGGGCCCCACCGCGTTGGCGGGGTCGACGCCGCTGGGTAGATGCGCAGTCGCACCGGGTGCCGATCCGGCGGTCGGCACGTGCGCCGCCGACCCGGTACCGGGCGCCGCCGCCGGCATCTCAACACTTGCCGGCAGCGGAATTCCGGTGCCCGGAATGGTGTCAGGCAGATTCGTCACCTGGGTGTGCGGCACGGCGCCGGAACCGAGCAGCGCGGGTGATTGTACGAATCGGGCCACCGAGTCGGCGACCTGCTGGGCGCCGGCTGGGGCAGCAGAGTTGCCGGTGAAGGCCGCGGCTGCCGCCATCAGCAGTGACGACGCGCCGGCCGGATCGGCAGCCGCCTGCTGAATCACCGGACTCAACTGCTCAATGGCGGGCAGACCGGGTAGTTGGGCCGTGGGGATCGGCAGCGGCGGCACTGCCGGGTCGGCCACCGCGACGCCGCTGAGGATCAGCGCGGCCGACGAGCCAGCTGCGACGGCGGTGGCGGCGAACAGCGCTCGGGTCGACGGCATGGTTGCTCCCCGTTCTCGGTGTAGCTGCGGCAGACGTTCGAAAAGCCAAGCTAGCTTGTTACAAATGAGGCTCAAGTGACACGTCTGTCATTTATAAAACCGTTACGCAACGGTGATCGGCAGACGGTTGATTAGAGTCGGGCGGGTAAACGCGACCTCCACCACCCTTGACGGCCAGCGGCTGGCGAACCGAGCGAACCGATTGGCGATGCTGGCGCCGCTGCTGCTGGCCGTCAGCATCGCTGTGCGGCTGGCCTGGACGTACCT
>CAZPZQ010000396.1:0-2939 GCA_964590745.1 uncultured Mycobacterium sp.
TCCGACATCCGGGCATTCCGGTGGGCAACCGACCGCATCGGTGACGCGGGTGTAGTCGGCTTCGTCTCAAACGGAGGCTGGACCGACGCCAACACCGCTGATGGGATGCGGTTGTCGCTGGCGGACGACTACACGGCCATCTACGTCTACAACCTCCGAGGGAATGCCCGGACCGCCGGGGAACTCCGCAAAGCTGAGGCCGGAAACGTGTTTGGCGGTGGCAGCCGCAACACCGTAGCCATCTTCATCGGCGTCAAGGACACCGACCACGTTGGGCCGTGCGAGTTGTTCTACCGCGACATCGGCGACTACCTCAGCCGCGAGGACAAGCTGCGCACCATAAATGACAGCCAGTTCGACGCTGTGGACTGGCAGACCATCACGCCGAACGCCCAAGGCGACTGGCTAAGCCAGCGAGACGATGCTTTTGCATCCTGGCCGGTGATCGGGGACAAGTCAGCGGACGGCCTTCGGATATTCCGCACCTACTCGCTCGGCTTGAATACCGCCAAGGACTCTTGGTGCTACAACTGGTCAGCAACAGCTGTCCGCGCCAATATCGAACGCCTCATCCGCGGTGTAAACGGTGCAGCTGCCGAGTACCTGGCGGACGCTGAATCGGCTAAGGCACCTCGTAACGCCGCCGGAATGTCCACGTTCCTATCGAGGTACCCGCAGCTAGCCGACGCCCGAAAGGTCAAGTGGAGCAGGAATCTCGCCAACACAGCGGCCCGGCTTGCGCCGATCCAACCTGTAGACACCGGATTCGGCATAGGGCAGTACCGCCCCTTCATGCCGCAGTGCCGATACCTCGACAGGCGCGTCAACGACATGGTGTACAAGCTGCCGTCAATGTTTCCCACCGGGGAGCATCAGAATCTCGGCTTCTACGCAATCGGGGTAGGGGCAACCGCTGACTTCGCAGTCCTAGCAGTGGATTCACTGCCCGACTACCAGATGCTCGGAGCCGGGCAGAACGGTCAGTTCTTCCCCCGCTGGACCTACGAGAAGGCCGAATCTGAAGACGGCGGCCTAGATTTCGCAGTCGACAACGGAGCCGAGGTCGATGAGTACGGCTACCGCCGCGTGGACAACATCACCGACGGCATCCTGACCTCGTACCGCGAGGCCGTCGGCGACCAGGTGACCAAGGACGACATCTTCTACTACGTCTACGGCCTGCTGCACGACCCCGACTACCGGCAGAAGTACGCCGCCGACCTGAAGAAGATGCTGCCGCACATGCCGACGCCGGAAAGCCTGGAGCGGTTCGACCAGTTCACCGACGCTGGCCGGAAACTGGCCGAGCTGCATGTCAACTACGAGGCCGTGCAGCCGTATCCGCTTGACGTGCAACTCAAGGCCGGGGTGGAGCCCGAGGACCGCGAGACGTGGCGGGTCGAGAAAATGAAATGGAAGTCGAAGGCCGACCACTCGACCATCATCTACAACGGCAAGGTCACCGTCACGGGCATTCCCGCCGACGCCGAACGGTACATGCTCGGCTCCCGGTCCGCGCTGGCCTGGCTGATCGACCGCTACCAGGTGAAGGCCGACAAGGCATCTGGGATCGTCAACGACCCGAACGACTGGTGCGACGAGCATGACGACCCGACCTACATCCTGGACCTGATCAAGAAGGTCACCACGGTCGGCATCGAGACCATGAAAATCGTCGACGGTCTCAGTGCCTCAATATGACTGCACCGGTTCCGAGCATTACTCGGGTCAACAAAGCAGGCGACGTCCTGCGGTCGGTGCTCTTCAACACCACCTCGCCCGCCGCGCTTGCCGACGTTGACCTGGACGCCTTCAACGCGGCGCTCGACCTGCTGGTCACCTGGCGAACGGCACACGCGACGCCGCTTCGGAAGGCAACGATGGGCCTACGTTCTCGCGTCGCCACGGCAAGGTGCGCCCAAATCGAGGTATCGCAGCGCCTGAAGCGCACCCCGACGATCATCGACAAGCTCCGGCGTGAGCCGCGCATGGAACTTGGTCGGATGGCCGACATCGGCGGTTGCCGCGCCGTCCTCCAGGACCTCGACGAGCTGGCCCGGGTGCGTGCCCGGTATGACAGCAGCTCCGAGCGCGTCGTGCGAAGCAAGGACTACATCGAGAACCCGAAGCCCGACGGCTACCGCGCCGTCCACATTTACGTCAGATACGACGCGCGCCTCATCGAGGTCCAGCTCAGAACGCGCATCCAGCACGAGTGGGCCTACACCGTCGAGACCATCGCATCGCGCCTGGGCCTGGACATCAAGGGCGGCGCGGGACCGGAACCTGTCCGGGCCTGGTTTGCCGCCGTCTCCGCCGCGATGGCCGTCGAAGAACACGGTGACGAGGTCAGCCCAGCTCTCCTGGAGCACGTATCTACACTCAAGGAACAGGCATTGCCATATCTGCGAGGAGGACATCGATGAGCGATCAGTCGCTGAAGCACTTCCTGCTCGTGTTCGACCACAACCGGGCGGAACTGGTACGTCACGAGGACTTTGGCACCGACAGCAAGCGTGCCATGCGCGAGTACGCGCGCCTGGAGCGTGAACACCTCGGCAAGGCCGACGGGATCGAGATCGTTCTGATCGGATCGGACTCCCTCGAGACCGTCAAGGTGACCCACGCCAACTACTTCGACGGGACGGTCGCAGTGTCGAAGTACTTCGCTGGAATCTAGGCGAGCGGCCTGGCCCGGTCACACCGAGCGGATGACGCAGGCTGTGTACGGGCGGGTCGGCGACGACCGCCTGACAGCCGCTGCGGCGCAGCGGTAGGACGAAGTTAGGACACTGAAGGCAGGGCCTATCCCTGAACAGCAAAGCATTCCAAGCCATATGGCCTGGGGTTCTTACTTGTGGAGCTAAGGGGACTCGAACCCCTGACCCCCACACTGCCAGCGCCCGGCGCTGCGTAAACGCATGTCCACCGTCATCCAT
>CAZPZQ010000397.1:0-2924 GCA_964590745.1 uncultured Mycobacterium sp.
CGAGTGCGTGTTCGAGTCCGCGGATGGTCAACTCCAGCTGGCCTATTCGCCCGTTGAGAGCAGCTAGGTCATCGATGCGCTGGTCGAGAAGATCGGTCATCTGGGTCAGACGTTGGCCGATATAGCCGGCCTGCGAGGTCAGCGTGCCCTGTTGTAGTGGAGCGCCCAAGGGGCGGGTGATGCCTTGCACGTTGGAGATTCCGGGGATCGCCAGCACCGCGTTGGTCAGTTTGGCCAGCACGATCATGTCCGCGGGGTTGCGCAGGTCGTGGTCGGATTCGATCAGGAACACGCTCGGCGACATGATGTTGGGCGGCAGGTGCCGGTCGGCGGCGGCAAAACCCCGGTTGGCCGGGGAGTCGCCGGGCTGGGCGATGCGTTCGTTGTAGCTGGGGTGAAATGTCGGCAGCACCAGCAGCGCGAGGCTGAGCACCGCTAGCGAACCCACCAGGACCGGGCCGGGCCAGCGCACCACGCAGGTGGCGATACGTCGCCAGCGGCGCAGCGATTTGTCCTCGCGGGGTTCGAAGCACCCGAACCGGCTGCCCACCGCTAGCGTGGCCGGCCCTAACGTCAAGGCTGCGGCCAGGGTGACGACGATCGCGATGGTGCAAGGCAGCCCGGAGGTGCTGAAGATGGCCAGCCGGGTGAACGTCATGCACGCGGTCGCCCCGGCGATGGTCAGCCCGGATGCGGTGATGATGTGCTGGGTCCCGCTCAGCGCCGTGTAGTAGGCGCTGGTCGGGTCCTCGCCGGCGCGGCGGGCTTCTTGGTATCGACCTAGCAGGAAGATGCCGTAGTCGATTCCGGCGCCTAAGACGATCACCGCCATCAGGGCCGAGGCGAAGATGGACACCCCGATGAGGTGGTGGCTGCCGAGCAGCGCGACGAGTGGTCGTCCGACGCCGAGTCCGGCGCCGGCGACCAGCATCGGCATCGCCACCGTGATCGGTGAGCGGTACACCCAGAACAAGATGGCGCCGACGAGCCCTCCGCAGGCGATCAGCAACAGCAGGATCGAGTCGTTGATCGAGACGAGTTCGTCGTTGACGACCGCTGACGGTCCGGTCAGGTGCGCGGTGAGCCCGTGTGGTGGTGGGTTTTCGGCGATGATGTCGCGCATGGCCTGGGTGGACTGCATCGCCAGGGCGGTGCCCATGTTGCCGGCCAGGTTGATCAGCACGTAGGCGGTTTTGCCGTCGGCGCTTTCGTTGGCCGGGGCGAACTGCGGATCAGACCACAGGTCCATCGACGAGTTGACGTGGGTGGTGTCGGCATTGATCCGATCCAGCAGCGCCGAGTAATACCGGTGAGCTTGCGGGCCGAGCGGCTCATCACCTTCCAGCAGCAGGTAGACGAAGTTGTTGGTTCCCACCCCGCCGAAGTAGTCCCCCATCTTGGCGATGGCCTGCACCGAGGCGGCATCATCGGGCAGAAAGGACCGCGCGTGCTCTTTGATGACCGTCTCCAGTTGCGGGACGGCGAGATTGAGCGCTCCGGCCGCGCCCAGCCACGCCACGATGATGGGCAGGCCAAAGGTGTACAGCAGCCGGGCCAGGACAGGGCGGCGGGGCGGCGTCGCGGTATCGGCTCGGTGTGCGCGCCGCTTTTCCAGCACGCTCATGAGACCACCACTTTGCACGCCACCGCCGACGAGCCCGACCGCGATTCATCGAGGACCCGGCCGTCGATGCTGATGCGGCACGACAGCGGTGTGTTCTCTGTTTGCGCCATCAACCCGGTCGGGACGGTGAGGTGGCGGGTGTGCAGGGTGGTCTGCCAGGGCAGGGTGGTCGACACCTCCCGCACGGTGCCGTCGACGGCGAGATACGACACGACCACCGCGGTCCCCGCCGAGCCGTCCAGCTGGTACTCGACGGCCTTGTCGTTGAGCGGGCCGATCACCGGCGGGCGGGGCGAATGACCGACCGCCGGGTCGGGGATGTCGCTGAGCCGCAGGTGGGCGATAAACACTCCCGTGATACCCAACGTACCGGCTGCTACCAAATACACCCAGGCAGAACGCATCTCGTATTCCTTATGGTTGGCCGCGCCGGTCAGGAGGCGTGGTCGGTGAAGGCGATGCGGACCGAGACCGGCGCGCTTTGCAGCGCGCGGAAGGTCGCCGCGGCCAACCCGGCCAATGCGGGATGGGAGGCGAAGGTGCGTGCGCGTGCTGTGACGTCGTCGTCGGGTTCGAATGTTGCGATGCCGTCGCGCCACTGGTCGCGCTGGCGTATCCGGACCCGCGGGTTGGCGGTGATGTTGGCGGCCCACCCGGATCGGGTTCCGTGCTGGGAGATCACCCAGGCGCCGGTGTCGTCGAAACGGGCGGCGACCGGGACACGCCGCGGTTTGCCCGTCTTGCGGCCGATCGTCTGCAGCTCGGTGGCCAGCGTGGTGTTGACCCCGATCCGGTTGAGCGCCAACACGATGGGGTTGGCCAGATAGTGTCCAACCCAGCGCTCGACGCGGAACTTGCGGCGGGCCCGCGCCTCGGCGGCTCGTGTCATTGGGTATCTCCTGTCTGGTTGACCCGGGTGCCGGCGACCCACTGGGGTGCGCCCGACGACAACGGCGAATCCTGCAGTGTTGCCAGGTCGCTGGCGAAGGCTTGTTGGACGGTTTTCATCGCCGGCTGGAGTCCGGCGGTGAGGAAAGCCGCGAGTTCGTTGTCGAGGCCGGTGGGCAGGGGACGGCTGTTGGTGAAGTAGGTCAACCGCTTGATGGCCCGGATCGCCACGGGTGCGCGGCGGGCCAGCCGCGCACCGGTGTCTTGGGCGTGGGTGACCAGGTCGGCGTCGGGCACGATCGCGTTGACCAGGCCGACACCGAGGGCCTGCCCCGCGGTCAGCGGCGCGCCCACGCTCCTGTGCGCGAGGGGGGTGGCGGGGCCGCTAAGTTTCGGCACCCGCGGGGTACCC
>CAZPZQ010000398.1:0-2915 GCA_964590745.1 uncultured Mycobacterium sp.
GCGTAGTAATCCTTCAGCGAAATCCGGCCGAACGCGACGTGCCGGGCCTCGTCCTGCATGACGTAGGCCAGCAACTGCTTGGCCAGCGAGTCCGGCGGTGCCAGATCACGCAGCACCCCGAACGCGGCGAGCGCCAGCCCTTCGATGAGCACCTGCATGCCCAGATAGGGCATGTCCCAGCGCGAATCGCGCAGGGTGTCCTCCAACAGGGCGGTCAGATTCTTGTTGATCGGATAGACCAGACCGATCTTCTCCTGCAGAAACCGGGAGAACGCCTCGACGTGCCGGGCCTCGTCCATGGTCTGGGTGGCCGCGTAGAACTTCGCGTCCAGGTCCGGGACCACCTCGACGATCTTGGCCGCGCACACCATCGCGCCCTGCTCGCCGTGCAGGAACTGGGAGAACTGCCAGGCTTGGGAGTGCCGGCGCATTTCGGCGCGACGTGCTTCGTCCGCGGCCTCCCACACCGGGCTGCCGAACAGCGGATGGAATTGGTCGGGCAGCCCGATCGGGTTGTCTGGGTCGACGTCCTGGGTCCAGTCGATGCGGGACTGCGCATCCCACTGCTTGTCCTTGCCTTTCTGGTACAGGGAAAGCAGTCGGGCCCGCGCTTCGTCGTACTCCCAGGTGAAGCGCGTGTCGCCGACGCTGGGGACCTCCCACGAGTACGGCGCGGGCACATCGGTGTATTTGTCCCTGGTAGTCATCAGCCGCCGCCTCTCTGCCGGTATGACCCGGCTGTCATATGACGAGTATCACACAGCGAGACGATCGGCGACGCCGCCCGTCGGCCCAGGTGAACGCCGCTGAGGCCATCGAATAAACTCTCGACCTGAATATCAGAATGTGATTAAGTAATTCTCATACGCACTGGCAGGGGGTACCCGATGGCTGAGCTAACGCGGCGTGGTGACGTGTCGATGCGGCAATCCGCAGCCCCGCCTACTGCCAGGGCGCACGGTGCGGCAGTGACCGCCCACAAAGCTGTCACCTGGGTTGCCGCGGCCGGCATGATCGTTGCCGGGGCCGGTGCGGTGACGAACGCACTCATCCGCGCCGAGGCGGCACTGCTGTCTGCCACCGGCCCGCTGTCAGGTAGCGAAACCGCACTCATCCTCGGCGGAACCACCGAGCCGACGCCGTCGCCCGAATTCGCCCGGACCGCCGAGAACTTGTTTCTGAATCCACTGGGTTTCAACGACGGATCGATCGGGTCGACGGTCTGCTACATGGACGGCACCGACCCGTGCAGCGCTCCGTTGCAGGTTCTGACGACGCCCGAACTGATCCAGCAGGGTCCGAGCAGTCTCACCGCCGCCTCGGACATCGTCCTTGCCGTACAGCACGAATTCACCGCGAACCCAGGCGCGTTCGACGCCGACCACCCACTGACGATATTCGGATATTCCCAGAGCGCCACCGCTGAGTCGATCGCCATGACCCGCCTCGACGAATTGGGTATCCCGCACGACGCGCTGCACTTCGTGTTCATCGGCGACCCGTCCATGCCGGTTACCGGCGTGTGGTCCAACATCGAAGCGGCCATGGAGATGACGCTGGGTAAAGACCTAACCGACTGGCTGCTCAAGACTTTCGGCATGGCTGGCGTCCTCGGCAACGTGACACCGAATGACCTGTACCCGGCAACCATTTACAGTGTGCCCGGCGACCCGGTCCCGCACTTCGAAGAGGTCTTTGAACAGAAGGGTCTGTGGGGGGCGCTGCTGGACATTCTCGGCCCGCACGTGTGGTATCTGGGGTTGACACCGGAGCAGGTGGCGGACGCGACCACCACCACCGACGGTGCCCTGACGTTTGTCAACATTGCCGACAGTGACATCAACGGCTTCGACGCCTGGATGAACGCGGTTTTCACCGGCGGCGCCGCCAACAGCGGATTGTTCGAGAGCCTGTCCGACTCTCTGAACCTGCTTTTCCACAACTTCTTCTGAGCCAGCTCCCCCGGTGCGGGCTCTCCGGCGCGAGCAGACGCAAGAGCACCGTAAAACGCTGTGTCAGGGGTACTTTCGCGTCCGCCCGGCGGGAATTAACCGTGTGGCGCCTCGGATATCTTGCTGTCCGGCGTCCCGAGCGTCTTGCAGTAGGCCACTACCGAGGCGCGGGTCGCCGAGATCTCCAGATTCGAAGGGTCGGCGCCACTCTTGTCTTTGAGCATCTTGCTGACTTCGTCGTCTTGCTTCTTCTCGTCCTGAGCGGTGAAGTCTTTGCATTTGGTGTCGCCACCGGTGTTGACCACCTCCGACGCCGAGCATGCGCTGAACAGCAACATCCCCACGACCGCCAGGCCAGATCCGAAGTACGTCATCGTCGTCCTTGTTACCTCCAGTTGCCAGAGCGAAGGACGAATCCCCTCGCGGTCTGAAGGCGTCGACTTCGTCGCAATCATATTGCGGTCAAGAGGTTACGCAGTGGCGAGCCGCGTTGGCTGTAACACCGCGTCCGGTCTCCCCGGCACGACAGACACAAAAGCACCCAATCCGCGGACGATGAGGGCTTTTGTGTCTGCCCGGCGGGAATTAGTGCGCGTGGCCGTGGTGGTGCCCGGCGTGCTCGTCCTCCTCAGCCGGCTTGTCCACCACCGCGGTCTCGGTGGTCAACACCATCCGGGCCACCGACGCGGCGTTGAGCACCGCCGAGCGGGTCACCTTGACCGGGTCGATGACGCCGTCGGCAGCCAAATCGCTGTAGGACAACGTCGCCGCGTTGAGGCCCTGCCCGGCGGGCAGGTAGGCGACCTTGCTGGTCACCACCGCTCCATCCAGCCCGGCGTTGGCAGCGATCCAGTACAGCGGTGCGCTCAGGGCAGCCGAGAACACGTCGACGCCGAGGGCCTCATCGCCGCTCAGCGTGGACCGCAGCTTGGTCAGCGCCGATCGGGCTTCCAGCAAAGCGGT
>CAZPZQ010000399.1:0-2915 GCA_964590745.1 uncultured Mycobacterium sp.
GCTGTTCACCGAACCGGCCGCTGGCGGCCTCGGAGTCGAGCGGTTCGTCGAGATCGGGGTGAAGTCTGCACCGACGGTCGCCGGCCTGGCCGCGAACACCCTCAAACTCCCCGAATATGCGCACAGCACAGTCGAAGTGCTCAACTGCGAGCGCGATGCCGCGGTGTTGTTCGCCACCGACACCGACCCGGAGCCGGACGACGAGGAAGCGGAGTTGGGGGCCGACTCCGGCACCGGTGCCGAACCCACGGCTGGGTCTGATGTCGCGCCGGTCGTCGCGACGGCTCCGGCCGCGGCTCGAGCCGTCGCACCGGACGACCTGCCGTTCGATGCCGCCGATGCCACTTTGGCGCTGATCGCCTTGTCGACCAAGATGCGGATCGACCAGATCGAGGCGCTGGATTCCATCGAATCCATCACCGACGGGGCGTCGTCGCGACGCAATCAGCTGCTGGTCGATCTGGGCTCGGAATTGAATCTCGGTGCCATCGATGGTGCCGCCGAGGCCGACTTGGCCGGACTGCGGAGCCAGGTCACCAAGCTGGCGCGTACCTACAAGCCGTTCGGCCCGGTGCTGAGTGATGCGATCAATGACCAGTTGCGTACTGTCCTCGGCCCGTCCGGCAAGCGGCCAGCCGCTATCGCCGACCGAGTCAAAAAGGTCTGGGAACTCGGCGACGGCTGGGCAAAGCACGTCACCGTCGAGGTTGCGCTGGGCACCCGGGAGGGCGTCAGCGTGCGCGGTGACGCGTTAGGCGGGCTGCACGACGGTGCACTGGTCGATGCGGCCGCCGTCGACAAGGTGATCGACGCCGCGGTGGCCGCAGTAGCGGCTCGCCGCGGCATCGCGATGACGCTTCCGTCGACCCCCGCCGGCGGCGGTGCGACCGTCGATGCCGCCGCCCTGAGCGAGTTCACCGAGCAGATCACCGGCCGCGACGGCGTATTGGCGTCGGCGGCCAGATTGGTGCTGGGACAGCTCGGGCTGGACGATCCGGTCGCCACACCGACAGCCACCGCCGACGCTGAGTTGGTCGACCTGGTCACCGCCGAGCTAGGTTCGGACTGGCCGCGTTTGGTCGCACCGGTGTTCGACGGACGCAAAGCGGTGCTGTTCGACGATCGCTGGGCCAGTGCCCGCGAGGATCTGGTCAAACTGTGGCTGGCCGATGACGGCGACATCGACGCCGACTGGCCCCGGCTCTCCGAGCGTTTCGAGGGCGCCGGGCATGTCGTTGCCGCCCAGGCGGGTTGGTGGCAGGGCCGGGCCCTGACTGCCGGCCGGCAGATTCACGCGTCGCTGTACGCCCGGATCGCCGCCGGCGCGGAGAATCCGGGCGCCGGCCGCTATAGCGACGAGGTCGCCGTCGTGACCGGCGCGTCGAAGGGTTCGATTGCCGCCGCAGTGGTGGGAGCCTTGCTCTACGGTGGCGCCACCGTCATTGCCACCACCTCTCGACTCGACGACGAACGGTTGGTCTTCTATCGGAGCCTGTACCGTGATCACGCCCGCTTCGGTGCCGCACTGTGGGTGGTACCCGCCAATATGGCGTCTTACTCCGACATCGATGCGTTGATCGACTGGATCGGCAGCGACCAGGCCGAAAATCTTGGCCCGCAGTCGATTCACATCAAAGACGCCCAAACTCCCACCCTGCTGTTCCCGTTCGCCGCGCCCAGGGTGGCCGGCGATCTGTCCGAGGCCGGCGCGCGCTCGGAGATGGAGATGAAGGTGCTGCTGTGGGCGGTGCAGCGACTGATCGGTGGCCTTTCCCGAATCGGCGCCGAGCGCGACATCGCGTCGCGGCTGCACGTCCTGCTGCCCGGATCGCCCAACCGCGGGATGTTCGGCGGCGACGGCGCCTACGGGGAGGCCAAATCGGCGCTGGACGCCATCGTTGCCCGGTGGAGCGCAGAGCCGTCATGGTCCGCGCGGGTCAGCCTGGCGCACGCGCTGATCGGCTGGACCCGTGGCACCGGGCTGATGGGCCACAACGACGCCATTGTCACCGCTGTCGAAGAGGCCGGTGTGACAACGTATTCCGCTGAGCAGATGGCGGCGATGTTGCTGGGGTTGTGCACGGTCGAATCGAAGGCGGCTGCTGCCAACGCGCCGATTCGGGCCGACCTGACCGGTGGGCTGGCCGACGCGAATCTCGACATGGCCGAACTGGCCGCTAAGGCTCGCGAATCGATGGCAACCGAGTCCATGCCCGACGACAGCCCCGCGGACGGCACCATCGCCGCGTTGCCGTCGCCGCCGCGCGGTTACGTCAGCGCGCCGCCGCCGGACTGGGCCGACCTCGACGTCGACCCGGCCGACCTGGTGGTCATCGTCGGTGGTGCGGAATTAGGTCCGCTGGGCTCTTCGCGCACCCGATTCGAGATGGAAGTCGACGACCAACTGTCGGCGGCCGGGGTGCTGGAGCTGGCCTGGACCACCGGCTTGATCCGCTGGGAAGATGACCCGCAGCCGGGCTGGTATGACACCAAAACCGGCGAACTGGTCGACGAAGCCGAGTTGGTGGTGCGCTACCACGACACCGTGCTGGACAAGGTCGGCATCCGCGAATTCGTTGATGACGGTGCGATCGACCCCGACCACGCCTCACCGCTGCTGGCCAGTGTGTTCCTGGACAAGGACTTCACGTTCGCGGTGTCGAGCGAGGCCGAGGCCCGGGCGTTCGTCCAGTTCGACCCCGAACACACGGTGATCCGACCGGTACCCGACTCCTCCGACTGGCAGGTCACCCGCAAAGCCGGCACCGAGATCCGGGTGCCGCGCAAGACCAAACTCTCCCGGACCGTCGGCGCCCAGATTCCGACTGGATTCGATCCCACGGTGTGGGGGATCACCGCCGACATGGCCACCAACGGCGTCAGTCCTGCCGATACTCCCCACTACTGACCAACTC
>CAZPZQ010000400.1:0-2904 GCA_964590745.1 uncultured Mycobacterium sp.
CAGCAGTGATCCGATGACCCAGTTCGTCTCACGGGGACGGCGGAATGCGCCGGTGAAGAAGATGCGGGCCAGGTGCACCATGATCGCCGCTGCGAACATCAGCGCGGCCCAGTGGTGGACCTGGCGCATGAACAACCCGCCGCGCACCTCGAACGAGATGTCCAAAGTCGTTTCGTAGGCTCGTGACATCTGCACACCGCGCAGCGGCTGGTAGACACCGTTGTAAGTGACTTCGGTCATCGACGGGTCGAAGAACAGCGTCAGGTACACGCCGGTGAGCAGCAAGACGACGAAGCTGTACAGGGCGATCTCGCCGAGCAGAAACGACCAGTGCGACGGGAAGACCTTGTTGAATACCCGCCGCGCGGCCGCCGCCGGATGGTAGCGGGTGTCGATGTCCTCACCCTGGCGGGCCAGCAGATCACCGATCGCGGAGCTCATGTGGTGCGCTCCCAGAATGCCGGTCCAACGGGTTCGACGAAGTCACCGTTGGCGACCAGGTAGCCGTTGGAGTCGATGGTGATGGGCAACTGCGCCAACGCACGCGCGGCCGGACCGAATACCGGCTTGGCGTACGTCAGTGCATCGAACTGCGACTGGTGACACGGACATAAGATCCGGTACGTCTGCGCTTCGAACAGCGAAGACGGGCAACCCAGATGCGAGCAGACTTTGGTGTAGGCGAACAGGTCGCCGAAGTTGAAGCTCTCCTGGCCCTTACGCTTGACTACCTTGGCCGCGTCGGCGGACCGGATGCGGATGAGCATCACCGGGTTGCGTACGCCCATCATGATTTCGTTGATCTTCTCCTGGGATTCGTGGCTGGTGCCGTCGCCATCGGACTCTCGCCACGGGAAGACGGTTTCCATGGCGCCGGTGTCGAGGTCGCCCGGGCGCATTTTGACCAGCGGCCCGTCGGTGTGCTTGCCGGTCGAGCGAGCAAGATAGATGGTCTCACCGGGATAGCGGGGGGTCCAACCCGAGGTCCACAGCACGGCTTTTTTGCCTTCAGCGGTTTCCACGACCGGCTTCCACGGATTCTTGATGATGCCGCCCGCTGCGGCGATCAGAGTGCCGAGCCCGAAGGCGCCGAAGCCGATGCCCAGTGACAGCCCGATCAGCTTGCGCCGCTGCAGTGTCGAGCCTTCGAAAGCATCGGTCAGGTTCGCCACCACGGTCTTGCGGTCGATCTCCGCTGAGCCGGCCCCCTGACCGTCGTGCCGCTCCTGGACCGAGATCTCCTCCGGGATAAATTTTTTGACGAACAGCACCGCGCCGATGGCGAGCGCCAGCACCGACAATCCGAACGTCAGCCCGTACAGCGGAGTGGCCAGTGCGTACATGGTGCTGCCCGCGGCGCCCTTCGGGGTGTATTCCCAGGGCCAGAACAGAAAGATCAGCAGCAATGCCAACCCGAATCCACCGGCAGTGAAAAACCACAGCGCCACCCGGCGTTCCGCGCGTTTCTCGGCTCGGGTGCCTTCGACCGGCCAGCGTGGCTCCCGGTAGACGGTCTGCACCCCGTCCAGTCGGCCGCCCAACGCGACCAATTCCTCGCGCGACATAGCGGACAGTGCCGCTTCGTCTGGCTGGTCGGTTCCGCGGTCCATGGAAGGTGTCATGAGCGTGCCCCAATCCACAGCGCAACCCCGATGACGGCTACCATGCCGACGATCCACATCGCCATGCCCTCCGGCGCGGGACCAAACCCACCGAGGCCGTAGCCGCCCGGGTTGTTTTCCTCGGTGACGGCTTTGACGTAGGCGATGATGTCCTTTTTCTCCTCCATCGGGATCTGCCGGTCGGAGAACCGCGGCATGTTCTGCGGCCCGGACAGCATCGCGGTCAGAATCTGCTGTTCGTTGGCCGGCCCGAGGTCAGGCGCATACTTGCCGGACGACAGCGCCCCGCCCTTTCCGGTGAAGTTGTGGCACGACGCGCAGTTGAGTCGGAACAGATCGCCGCCGCGACCGAGGTCGTGGCCTCGCAGCGCCTGTTGCGCGATGCTGCCGTCGGCGTTGCGCAGCACGGTGGGACCACCGCCGTTAGCCTGCACATAGGCGCCTAACGCATCGATCTGCTTGTCGTCGAAGAACGGCCGTTTGCGCGCTGCCTGAGCTTCGCCGCGCACTGCCGGCATCCGCCCGGTGGACACCTGAAAGTAGACCGCCGCCTCACCCACACCGATCAAGCTCGGCCCGCGATCGTGGACGCCCTGCAGGTTGGCGCCGTGGCAGGTGATACAGGACGTCTCGTATAGCTGCTTGCCGGTGCGCAACAACGCCGAATTGGCTTCGTCAGCAACCGCAACCTGCGGCGATGGTGTTAGCAGCGCCGCCAGGCCACCGGCCAAGGCCAACGCCACCAGCAGGAGCAATCCGCCGGACAATCGGCGTCGGAAACGTCGCCGGGCGGCCGTCTGATTGCCGGCGGACCGGCCCGGCCACAACATGCGCGCCGTCTGCGCCATCTTCGGTCGGTTCGGTGTCTTCGGTGCCTTCAACCGAGCACTCCTGTTCATCGGACGAAGTAGATGGTGGCGAACAGCGCGATCCACACGATGTCGACGAAGTGCCAGTAGTACGAGACGACGATCGACGCGGTGGCCTGCGCGGGGGTGAACTTGCTCATCGTGGTGCGCATCATCAGGAAAATGAACGCAACCAGCCCGCCGATGACATGCAGCCCGTGAAAACCGGTGGTCAGGTAGAAGACACTGCCGTAGGCACTCGACGAGATGGTGGTGCCGTGGGTCACCAGGTGGTAGTACTCGTAGCCCTGACCGAGTACGAAAAACAACCCCATGGCGAAGGTCAGCAGATACCAGCGGCGCAGCCCGAACACGTCGCCTTTCTCGGCGGCGAACACGCCCATCTGACAGGTGAACGACGAAGCGATCAGCAC
>CAZPZQ010000401.1:0-2897 GCA_964590745.1 uncultured Mycobacterium sp.
GGCGGACTGTACGGCGCCAGCGGCTGCCCGGCAGCCATCGCGCCAGCGGGAGGCATCATCCCTCCGCCGCCAGCCATACCGCCGGGAGCGCCAAAGCCGCCCCCACCACCTACCGCGCCCACCGGTTGCGACGCACCCGGAACTGCCGGGGGTACACCGGCCGGGCCGACAGTGCCCGCCGTCTGCGGTGCGGCAACCATCGGCTGCTGCGAGGAGAACGGCGCCAGCGGCTGCTGTGACATCGCCGGGGAAGGCGAGACCATTCCACCGGATGACCCCATACCCGAGGTCAAACCCGATTGAAATCCGGCGCCAGCATCGGCAAGCGGCGACGGCATCGAAGACCCGAACGACGATCCGCCGGCCGAAGCCGGGGACGTACCCGCGGACCCGAGACCTGAGCCAAGCGAGCCTGACGACATGCCCGAGCCCACGCCGGAACCCAATCCACCAGAGCCGCCAGAGCCCAACCCCGAACCGAGACCGGATGGCATACCGCCACCAGTGCCACCCACGGTGCGCCCCTGCGTCGGTACCGTCGGAGCCCTCACGCTTTGGCCGAGGTCGTTCTGTACGCCGTGTGTGCTCGGGTCCGTAGTCGAGCCCTCACCGGGTTTTCCCGGTAAATCCGTCTGCACGTCATGCGATTTTGTCTCAGCAGCCGCATCGTTGTCAGCCGCCTCCTCAGAGCGCTTTTCCTCGTCGGTCTGCTTCCCGTGCCGATCTTCCGATTTCTGCCGCTCGCCGACATTCGCGTCTGTACTGGGTCTGCGGGGGGCGGGTGCAGTGGAAAACGTCATACCGGTGACGTGACCGGTCGCCGCGGCGGTGCGGGTGGTGACCATCTCGTCCGCTTCCCCGAGCGCCGCAGCCAGAATTCCCCGCGCTGTAACCGCATCTCCGAGTCGCAGCGCGGCCTGGTACTGCGGCTCAACATCCTGGATCAGCAGGTCGAGGTCGGATTGCAGGCCCCGCAGCTCGCTGACCGCGTTGTCTACCGCAGTTCGGGCGAGCTTATGGTCGTCGGAGTGGGCGTCCCACCGTGACGCTTGCGCCTTGACCGTCGCGACTTGCTCATCTCCGGTGTCGCCGTGCAGTGCGTCCGCCAGTCGCGGCCGGTGATAGTGCACCGCGCGACCGGCAGCGGCCCGCAACGTCGCGGCATGTTGCCCAGCTGTGCTGGCCTGCTCGTCGAGCGCCGCCAGAGCCTCGTTGCTCGGATAGCGTCCCGACCGCACGGCGGCGGCCAGATCACTACCGGTGTCCATGCATCAGCCCTCGTAATTCCAGCAGCGGTCCCACACCTGGTCGTCCGCCGCGTTAGCCGGAGCAGCCCGAAATCCGTTGGGAGGCTGCACCGCCCCGCGAGCCGGCTCATGGCTCAGAGCCGCGCCGTGCTCGCGCATCAGCCGAAGTGACTCCATGACGGCCGCACGGACCGATGGGTCGGCGTAAGCGTTCTCGCGCAATGCATCTGAGACATAATTTGCAGCAGGGACGATGTCCGCCGCCTCGTTCTGCGGCGACCGGATCGAGCCATATCCGGCCGCATAGCGGGTGCAGAGGTCGACGGTCTGTGCTCGGACTTCATCCGCCGAGGGCTGGGCTGCCGCAGCTGCCGAGGGTGCCGGGGCAGCCGGCGATTTGATGTGCCCCCCGACGATTCCGCCGGCCAATCCCATGCCGAACGCAGCCGAGAGCAGTGCGGCCACCCCTATGGCGCGGAGACCCGGGCGGCGGCTAACGGAGGGATGCGGCGCAACGCCTGGAGACGGGGCTGGCGGGGCGCCGCGCACCGCGTACATCAGACCGCTGTCGACTTCCCGATATCGGCCGCACCTGCCTCATCAGCGCAGCACAAGATGCTCTGGGCCGCTGACGCAGCCTCCACCATTTTCGATGCCAGCGCCGCACGCTCGGCGTCGAGCGCGGCGAAATTGGCCGCCCAAGGCGCCAAGGCCGCGCACACGGCCGCGGTCGCCGGATCAGTTGCTGCCGGGAGCGACGGATACACGAGCGGCCCGGGCACATCGGCTCGCCATTCGGCGACCGCCTCCAGAAGCTCCTCCTGCCTTAGCTGGATCACATCGGCCATGTCGTCACCTCGTTTTGTTCACGGATTGTGTTATTTGTTCACGGATTGCTTTATTTACGTCTCATTTGCATTGCAGTGCAACGCCATTCAGCTAGGATAGCCCACCGGCGCACGCGCGGAAAGTGTTTGGGCTGCACCCGCTGCGCAGTAGCCGATAACGATTACCACTGACGGCGGCGCGGAGGGGAATCCGGCAAGCCTGAACACGGTCTTCGAGATCGCAGCAGTTCGCTACGGTCCGCAAAGCTGACTTCGGCGCAGCGCTGGAGGCCGCCGGCAGCTCAGCCGCGCATGTTCGCGAATGGGAGACGCCCGTAATGCGCGCGGAAGGCAGCAAGCATCTTCGTCTCGGCTTCCGCGGCGTCCGCGTCATCGGTGACTCGCCAGCCGACGAGCAGTTCATCGTGATCGGCGAGCTGCCAGATGCGCCGCCCGCCCGAGTGACCGATCGGCACGCCAGCACCGAACTTGCGGAACTCATCCAGTCGCTTGCGCAGATGACGCTTGCCGCCAGCGCCGAGATTGGCCTTGCCGATGTAGACGATCCGTTCACTGGGCACCCACAGCTCACGCAGCTCAACGACCGGGACAGTCGGGTCCTTCCCCTTGAAATGCCCCGCCGGCGACACGTCGAGGAATCTCGGCGGCTCGTCACTTGGTCGCACGACGACGTAGACGCCGGGTTTGGTCGGTACGTCAGCTTCCGGAAGCTGCGCGAACGGAACCCAGCCGGTGAACCCGTTCAGGTCAATCGGACCAATCATGCCGTCGTGAAGCCCCACTCGATCGCGCGAGCCAGCCT
>CAZPZQ010000402.1:0-2882 GCA_964590745.1 uncultured Mycobacterium sp.
ATCGATGATGTCCGGCTCGTGCAGGCTGCGCAGCGCAGCATTGAAGGTTTCCGGGTCGGTGGGCACACTGCGTGAGTGGTCATCCGGCTGGTAGAAATTCGGCAGCAGCCGCTGCATTGTCGCATCGTCGGGTGGCTGGCTGTTGCCGGTCCGTATTCCGGTGATCTGCTCGAGTTCGTCTGGCGGCGAGGAGTTCTCCCGAGCATCCAACATGTCGACAATTGAACTCACCAGATTTTTGAGCAACGCTGCCTCGTGCGGTGCCAGCGCCGACCGGAAGCGGGGACCATCCTCGGTCTCCATCCGCTTCCACTTACGCACAATTCGACCCCGGACGCCCTCGATCACCCGGTCAGCGGTCCTGCTGCAGCGTCGCCCACAATCCCGCGGCGTGCAGTCTGGACACGTCGTTCTCCATGGACTCCCGGCTGCCGGCCGAGACCACCGCCTTGCCTTCGTGGTGTACCTGCAGCATCAGCTTGGTGGCGTGCGGTTCGCTGTAGCCGAAAAGCTTCTGAAAGATGTAGGTCACGTAGGTCATCAGGTTGACCGGATCGTCCCAGACGATGGTGACCCACGGGACGGAGGTGAGTTCGTCCGGATCGACGTTGCGCTGACCGGTGGTGTCCGGCTTGGTCGGTGCTGACGCGGCCATACCCGTCAGGATACCGAGCCACGGCGACGTGCCGGTCAGCCGATACCGTTGGCTTGGGAACCGCTCGGGCTGCACCGGGCTGCTGACCGACAAGTACGAACCGGCCATGTTGGTGGCGGAGATGGTTACCATGCGGCCATGGGTCAGCCGATAATGCGTCGATCATGACCAGGCGCGCACTGCTGCGGGCCGGGTTGCTGGCCCTGAGCGTCATCCAGGTTGTGATCGGCATCTGGGCGCTGCTTTTCCCGCGCAGCTTCTACGACGACTTCCCCGCACCCGGGCATTCGTGGGTCGCCCTGCTGCCGCCGTTCAACGAACATTTGGTCCGTGATGTCGGCGGAGCTTATCTCGCATTTGCGTTCATCATCGCGGTCAGCGCAATCACGATGCACAACAGTCTGATCCGAACGGTACTCATCGGCTACGAGTTCGTCGCGGTGCCGCACTTCGTCTTCCATACCGCCCATCTGGACGGCTTTGGAATCGTGGATGCCGTCGGCCAGACGATTTCGCTCGCGATCCTCGCCGCGCTACCACTGGTCTTGTTGAGTCTGACCTTCGGGCGGGACCCGTCCGCCGCTCCGCACTCAGACCGTGCCGAGTGACGCCGAAACCGTGCGGCGTTGACCGGAATTCCGCTGTTGTGGTGCTTCGATGACAGACGCGTCGGTGCCGGAACTGCTAGCCATCGCCGTGGCCGCGCTGAACGGCAGCGAGCGGAGCGGACAGGTGCAGATGGCCGAGGCGGTGACGCATGCTTTCGACACCGGCGAGCACCTGGCCGTGCAGGCCGGCACCGGAACCGGCAAGTCGTTGGCCTACCTGGTTCCGGCGATCGCCCGAGCGGTATCCGGCGACAGCCCGGTGGTGGTGTCCACCGCGACGATCGCATTGCAGCGCCAACTCGTGGACCGCGACTTGCCCCGGCTGGCCGATGCGCTGGCCGACGCGCTGCCCCGTCGGCCGCGTTTCGCACTGCTCAAAGGTCGGCGAAACTACCTGTGTCTGAATAAGATCCACGGTGGCGTTGATCCTTCCGGTTCCGGATCGCAGGAAGAGCTTTTCGAGCCGTTCGCGACCACCGATCTAGGTCGTGATGTGCAGCGGCTCGCCGCATGGGCGGCGACAACCGATTCCGGCGACCGCGACGAGCTCAGGCCCGGCGTGCCGGACCGATCCTGGGCCCAGGTCAGCGTATCGGCGCGAGAATGTCTGGGCGCCTCCCGCTGCCCGTTCGGCGCCGAGTGTTTCGCCGAGCGGGCTCGGGCCGTGGCCGGTGCCGCCGATATCGTCGTCACCAACCATGCCTTGCTGGCCATCGACGCTATCGGCGAGGCAACCGTACTGCCGGACCATCACCTGCTGATCGTCGACGAAGCGCACGAACTGACGGACCGAGTGACGTCGGTAGCTACCGGAGAGCTGACGTCCGCCGGAGTCGGCGCCGCCGCCCGGCGGGTCACCCGCTTGGTGTCATCGGAGCTGTTCGAGCGGATGGAGGCTGCGGCGGCGACGTTCACTGCGGCGATCCACGAGGGCGCGCCCGGTCGCATCGACCACCTCGACCATGAGCTGGCCACCTACCTGACCACGCTGCGGGATGCCGCCGGAGCAGCCCGATCAGCGATCGACCCGACCTCCAGTGATCCGAAAGCAGCGGCCGCGCGCACCGAAGCGGTCGCGGCGCTCAGCGAGATCGGCGACACCGCGGGCCGGATCCTGGCTTCGTTCGGGCCGGCCATCCCGGATCGCAGCGACGTGGTCTGGCTGGATCACGAAGACAGCCGCGGTTCGGTGCGTCCGGTGCTGCGGGTGGCGCCGCTGTCGGTGGCCGATCCGCTCAGAGACCGATTGTTCGCCCGGGCGACCACCGTGCTCACGTCAGCGACCCTGACCGTCGGCGGATCCTTCGACATGATGGCCGGCAGCTGGGGCTTGACTGGCGCGTCGGACACCAGCGGAGCCGCCGGCACCGACCAACCGCCCTGGCGTGGCCTCGACGTCGGCTCGCCGTTCGACTACCGCCGGCAGGGCATCCTCTATGTCGGCCGCTCCCTGCCCCCGCCCAGCCGGGACGGACTGCCTCCGGAGGTGCTGGCCGAGATCGCCGAACTCACCTGGGCGGCTGGCGGCCGCACCCTCGGACTGTTCGCGTCCCGCCGCAACGCCGAAGCAGCGGCCCGCCACGTCCGGGCCGAGCTCCCGTCGTACACCACGCTGTGTC
>CAZPZQ010000403.1:0-2849 GCA_964590745.1 uncultured Mycobacterium sp.
GTGGTCCATAGTTGGTGGCCAACCGGTGGTCCCATCCTCGTGGCAAATGACAGCCGGAAATCTGATGTTGCCCGAATCGCTTTGTGCCGCCCCAATTCCGGACCAGTGGGCCGTACCACCGGCGATCATCAGATGCGAAATACCCATGCGTCGAAGATCGCCGGGTCAAGGTAGTCGACATCGGGTGTCAGCCGCTGGGTCACGGCACCTACTCCTTTTGGTCTACCTGCCGGCGCAAATGACCCGGATCGCCCACTCGGACGGCGCCTGATGTCTGTACGGTGGTCCACACGCCGGCGCATACACGCAAGGGGACCGAAGTTCATCGGAGGCCGCGGTTGGCCGGGCGTCTTTCGTTGTGGCCGGGTCGCTGCATACTACGGGCCCCGGTGGGATACGGTTTGCGTCGTGAGCCTGATGGAGATTCTGCTGTACTTCGTGGGCATTCCGGTGCTGCTGGTCGCCGTGTTGTCGGCGATGATCTGGTCGCACAAGGGCGCTCACCCGGCTACCTACCAGCTGTCGGAGCCGTGGAGTCATTCACCGATTTTGTGGGCCGCCGTCGACGAGGTCATCAGTGACGGTGGCGCCGAGTTCAGCGTGGGAGGTGGCGCCAGTGGTCAGTGGTGAGGTTGCCACGGTCGAGCCGGCTGACTTGCCGCTCGGCTCGGTGATCACGGCCAGCGGGCGGGTTTCCGGAGTGACCGAACCCGGCGAAGTTTCGGTGCGCTACCCGTTTCCGATCAAAGACCTGGTCAGGGTCGACGACGCACTGACCACCGGGTCGCGCGCGGCCAAGGCGCGTTTCGCGGTCTACATCGGTGACCTGGGCGACGACACCGCCGCGCGAGCCCGCGAGATTCTCGCGCAAGTACCCACACCGAACAATGCCGTCCTGCTCGCCGTCTCGCCCGATCAGCGGGCCATCGAGGTGGTCTACGGTTCCGGGGTGCGCGGGCGCGGCGGCGAGTCGGCGGCGCCGCTGGGTGTCGCGGCGGCGGCGTCAGCGTTCGCCGAGGGCGAGCTGATCGACGGGTTGATCAGTGCGGTCCGGGTGCTCAGCGCCGGCATCACCCCGAACTGATTCCTGCGTGCCCGGTGGGCCGCCACCCACCGAAGGTGTTCGTCCCGCACCGTCACGCTGCGGCGAAAGCCGTTCTGTGCACCCGTGCTACGTCGATGCGGCGTTTTCAGCGTCGAATTTTCGGGCTCGCAGTGATCGCTCCACACCGGCGCGTCCCTCCAACACCAGTCGGCGCAGCGGCGAGGGTACGTCACGGTCGGCCAGGAAAGCGTCGGCGGCGTCCAGCCCGTCCCGGCTGATGTCGGAAGCCGGATAGAGACCGATCACTACGGTCTGGGCCACCTCGCTGGAGCGTCGCTGCCACACGCCGCGGATCGCGGCGAAATAGCGCGAGGTGAACGGCCGTAACAGGTCGGCCTGACCGGGCGCAACGATCCCGGCGATGATCGACCGCCCGGTGACGTTGGGCAGCGTGTCGTCCTCGATCACCTCGGCCCAGGCCGCCTCCTTGACCGCGCGTTGCGGGCGGGCCGCGGCGGCCTGCGCGCCGTTCCGTCTCCCGGTGGCGGTGGGATCACGTCGGATCTCGGCGTCGATGATCGGCGTCGCCGGGCCGTCCGCGTCGATCACGCCGGATCGAGCCAGCGCGGTAACGATGTGCCAGCGCAGGTCGGTGTCCACTGCCAGTCCGGTCAGGCCTTCGCCGGCCGGATCGCCGTCGAGCAGCGTCTGCAACACCGCGGTGTGCCGCTCCAACAGCACCGACGTGCATAGCGCGTTGACGTACGCCAACTGGTGATCCGAGCCGGCCGTAGCGGCACGAGCCAGTTCCAACAGCCGGTCGGCGAACGCCGGCCAGCCCTGCTCGCGGGCCCAACCGGGCTCGGCGTAGAAGCCCAGCGCCGTTTGGGCCTGCAGCAGCAGCCGCTGGGCCACCCCGACCTCACTCTCGGCACCGATGCCACGCGACACCAGCGCCACGAAGTCGCGAGCGGGCAGTTCGGCTTCCCGGGTCATCTCCCAGGCCGCCGACCACACTAGGGTGCGGGGCAGCGGCTCGGCGATGTCGGCGATGCGCTGCAACGCCGTTCGCAGCGACTCCGGATCTAAGCGCAATGCGCAGTAGGTCAAGTCGTCGTCGTTGACCAGGATCAGCTTTCCCCGCGAAATCCCCCGAAGCGCCGGCACCTCCGTACTGGGTCCGTCGATGTCGAGTTCCTCGCGGTGGACCCGCACCAGCCAGTCGGTGCCACCCGACATATCGTCGTCGTACACGCCTACCGCCAGCCGATGCACCCGGGTCTCTCCGGCACCGGGCGCCGCGCCGCTCTGGGCCACCGCGAACCGGGTGAACTTTCCGTCGGCATCGACATCGAAGTCGGCGCGCAGGGTGTTCAGTCCAGTCGTTTTCAGCCATTGCCGCCCCCAGTCGGACAGGTCTCGACCGGACGTTTTCTCCAGCGCGGCCAGCAGATCGTCGAAGGTGGCATTGCTGAAAGCGTGGGTGGCGAAGTAATCGCGCAGCCCGGCCAGGAAATGGTCCAGCCCGACATAGGCGACCAGTTGCTTGAGTACCGATGCGCCTTTGGCGTAGGTGATGCCGTCGAAGTTGACCTCAACGGCGGCCAGGTCGGGGATGTCGGCGGCGATCGGGTGGGTGGACGGCAGTTGGTCTTGCCGGTACGCCCAGGACTTTTCGGCGTTGGCGAACGTGGTCCAGGCCTGGGTGTATTCGGTGGCCTCATGCAGACACAGCACCGACGCGAAGGTGGCGAACGACTCGTTCAGCCACAGGTCGTCCCACCAGCGCATGGTGACCAGGTCG
>CAZPZQ010000404.1:0-2845 GCA_964590745.1 uncultured Mycobacterium sp.
TAATAGAGCAGGTCCACCCCCAGGATGGCGATCACCCAGGTGTACCAGCGCGCCGCGGACAGCTGCCACGGCGCCAGATAGGCGTAGATCGCCGCATAACCGAGCAGGGCAATGAGCTTCCAGCCAGCGGTGGTCGCCACCGAAACCAGCCCCATCGATATGCTCGCCACCGCGTCCGCGGTGCGGTAGGAACCGGCGGGCGACCGCTCCGCCGTCGGGTCGGCAGCCGCCTCAAGGTTTTCCAGTTTGCGGGCTGCGGTCCACTCCAGGGCCAACAGCAGCAGGAAAAACGGGATAGCAAACAACACCGGGTCGCGCATCGGCCCGGGCAGCACCGCCCAGAAACCCGCGATTGTGTCCACGTCCGCACCTCCGGCACACCAGCTTAACGTCCGCCCCGACTCTGGCGCCGGCGCCGGGCAGCCGGTTCAGTCCGGTGGCGTCGCCTGGGGTATCGGGCTCATCTGATCGTCGGTGTGCCAGTGCACCGCATAGACGCCGGGCTGCAGAGACAGTTCGGCAACCAGGCGCTCGAGTCGGTCGGCGGCGCGGCCATCGACGAGCAGGTATGCGGTCAACGCGATGTTGTCGTCAGCGGCCCGCCCGGTGTGGATGCCGCGCAAGAGCAGGTCATTGCTGCTGGTGTGCTGCACGATTTGGGCCCGCGCGTACTTTTCGGTTTTAGGACGGCAGATCACCTGGACCCGGTACGGTGACTGCCCTTCGTCTTCTTCGATGTGGTGGTCGCGGTCGATCAGCCGGCCGAGCGGGCGACCCAACAGGTGGGTGCCGACGATCGTCGCGGTCGCGATCAGTGCGAACAGCAGGTGGCCGGCCGCCGCCAGCACACCGACCGCCGCGGAACACCACAGCGTCGCGGCGGTGTTCAACCCGCGGACGTTGAACCCCTCGCGCAGGATCACTCCGCCGCCTAGAAACCCGACTCCGGACACCACGTAGGACGCCACCCGGGTGGAACTGGTGTCGTCCGCGGCAACCGCGTACAACACGAATAGTGTTGCGCCCGCGGCAACCAGCGCATTGGTACGCAGGCCCGCCATCCGCGCCCGCCATTGGCGCTCCAACCCGATCAGCGCACCGCAGCCCAACCCGACGGCCAGACGCACCACGAAGTCGGCGATGCTCAATGTCTGCATCAGCCACATCTCCTTCCCGACGGTGCGACCGTCTCAAACTTCCTGTCGCCCCGCAGCTTTCGGCTAGCCGGCAATGACCGGCCGCGCCATCACGGTGGGCTTGAAGCCGTATCGGGGTGCAGCGAAACCGTAGCCCCGTCCGGTACCGGCACCTGCCAGCGGTACCCCGGGCATGCCGGGCATGCCGCCGCGCTCGGCGCCGGGCGCCGCGGCGGTCCAACTGGAGACCAACGACGTGGATGCGGCGGTCGGCGGTGTCGCCATCGGCGTGGCGGCGGCCCAACTCTGCGGCACTGACAAAGCCCCGACCATACTCCCCTGGCCCACACCGGCGCTCACCGCTCCGCTCAGCCCCGCCGGCGCGAATGCACCCATCCCCATACCCGGTAACAGATGGCCGAGCCCGTTGCCGAAACCCATGCCCGGCAATACCCCCGGCGGCAGGTCGATGGCACCCAAACCGAACGGGTCGGCTGCGGCCAGGGCGGCGCCGCGCAAAATAGCGATATCCGCTCCCGCCTGCGTGATGCCGGCGACGCTCATCGGGCTCATAGAGCTGCTGGCAACGTTTGTCATTGCGTTCGCCAAATCACCGGGGGCTATACCGAATATGTTGGGAATTACCGGCCCCACATCGCCGGGCGTTGCGGACGGTGCTGGCGACGCAAGCGACTGTAAGGTATTGGGCATCGTTGAAACCGCCTGGGACAACGCCGATTGCACACCGGCGTTCGCCGACGTACCGGTGGCCTGGGTGACTGCGGCAGCCTGGTTGGCCTGGCCCGCCGGGTTGGTTGCCTGCCTGGGCGCAGCGAACGGCGTCACCATTGTAGCCGTGGCCGCTTCTGCCGCGTAGCGGTACATCGCGGCGGCATCCTGGGCCCACATCTGGGCGTACTGCACCTCGGTGGCCGTGATCGCTGCGGTGTTCTGCCCCAGCACGTTGGTCGCGACTAACGTCGCCAACCGAACCCGATTCGCCGCAACCACGGGCGGCGGCACCGTCATCGCGAACGCTGCTTCATAGGCGGCAGCGGCCGCTTTGGCCTGGGCTGCGGTCTGCTCCGCCTGCGCGGCGGTGCTGCTCAACCAGGTTATGTACGGTGCCGTGGCGCGGGCCATCGTCGTCGACGCCGGGCCGCTCCATCCTTCACTGGTCAGCGCTGTGATCACGGACTGGTAGCCGGCGGCCGCTGAACTCAACTCGGCGGCCAGGCCGTCCCAGGCCGACGCGGCGGCCATCATCGGCCCCGAGCCAGGGCCGGCGTACATCAGAGCAGAATTGATCTCCGGTGGGAATGCTCCGAAATCCATTGTGGTACTCCTCATTTCTTCGAACTTGCGTCAGCAGGTTCAGCGGTTGCGTATGGACAGGCACCGTCCGCAGGTTGGCGGCATAACTGCCGAATACATCGCCGAATCAGCGGTATCGCGGCTATGTCCGCTGTGCTGGAACGAGACTCGCCAGGTCGCTCCGCGCAGAAACGGATCGGTCCGCGGCGTTCGCGGCGATGTCAGGGCAGCCTGAAGCGCGCACGTGCTGGAAGCCAGCGACGTGCTGGTCAGCTCACTCGGCCTCTGCCGAATCAGATGGGGTAAACGGCACCGGGATCGGAATCGAGTGAGACGATCACCGATCTCGGATAGGGACTATCACTCGGACTCAATGTCGCTCTCACCTCCTCCCG
>CAZPZQ010000405.1:0-2832 GCA_964590745.1 uncultured Mycobacterium sp.
CGGTAACTCGAGCTGTCCAACGTTGTCCATCGTGTCACGGCGGTGGTCTTGACGATGCTGCATGTTGGCCTCACCTTATCCGGCGGTCCAGCGCCGATTCAGCGGATCGGCTGAGCTGTGCGGAGCTAATCGGGACCGGTGGGCGCCGTCACAGGGGCCGGCGCCGTGCTGGGTGCTGGCTGCTCGGTTGTCGACGGCGGTGGACTGGTGGTGGGGTGCGCGGTGGTGGCGTGCGTGCTGGTCGTGGTGGTGGGCTGAGTCGTGTCGCTGGTCGATTCGGTCGCGGTTGTGCTGGGCGAGGTGGTGGTGTCGGTCGGTGACGGCGCCGGCGGCGCGGGGATGGTCGACAGTGAGGTGCCGCCTCCTGGCACCGTGACGGTCACCACGCTGGGTGCCCGGTTTTGGTCGGCGCCGGACGGCTCGCCCGGTTCGGTAACGCTGGGTGTTTGGTCGGTCGGATGGCGCTCGGCGGTCAGCGTGTACGCCAGGCCTCCAGTTGCCGCCAGCGCCAAGGCTGCGGCCAGTCCGAAAAGCACCACCGGGCGCTTGTACCAGGGCAGCGGCTCGGGTTCGATGGGTTGGGCCGCGGAGTCGTCGAAGCCGCCGGAGCCGGGAGCGGGGTAGCTGCTGTAGCTGTAGTCCGCACCGGCGTACGGTACCGGTTCGTGGGCCTTGGAGTCGTCTTGTGACCAGGCCAATGCCCGGAAGGTGGCCGACTGGTCGCCGTCGGTGGCCGATTCGGTTGCTGCCGCGCCGGCCGCACCGGCGGCCCACGCGGTGGGTTCCATGCTGGTTGACGTGTCAGCGACGCCGGCCTGGGCGTTGCGATCCGCGGGCGGTTCTCGGCTGGCCAGGATTGCGGCCCCGGTCGCTGCGGCGCAGTCCGGTCGCGAGGTGGTGACGATCGTTGCCCGCAGTCGCTCGGAGAGACGCGCACCGACCGCCGGGATGTTGGCACCGCCGCCGACCATCGCGACCGCGGTCACATTCGCCGCCGGCACCCGGTTGCGGGCCAGGCTAGCCACCACGGCGTCCAGCGCACCGGCCAGCGGCGGCGAGAGGATGTTCGTCAACTCCTCTCGGGTCAGCCCGACGTTGCCGCTGAACTCGGCCAGTTCGACCGCGATGGTGGTCGCGGCTTGCTCGGACAGCCGCTCCTTGGCGGCCCGGCACGCGTCGCGAAGTCGGGCCAATGACCCCACCGCCGCGGTGCGAGCGGGGTCGATCCGGTTTTCGTCGCTCAGCCGAGCCAGCAGATACTCCAGGATGTCTTGGTCGGTCTGCGCGCCGGAGAAGCCGGGATAGCGGACGGTCGGTCCGATCGGCGCGAAGCTCAGGGTGGCATCGACCAGGGTGATGCTGGTGCCGCTGCCGCCGAAATCGCACAGCACGACGGTGCCGTCGGCGGGCAGGCCGCCCTCGGCGCGCAGCGCAGCGATCGCCGCGGTGGCGTCGTCGACCAGTATCGGTGTCGCACGTTCGGGTGTCAGGCCGGGTTTGGATTGCACGGCGGTTCGCAGTGCCTGCACCGGGCCCGGGCCCCAATGCGCCGGAACGGCGATCCATACCGGCGCCCCGTAGCCGACCGAACGGCCCAGCGCGTCGAGCGCGTCAGCGGCCAGTTGCTCGCCCCGGTAGGTCGATCCATCCGGAGCCACCAGGGGCACCGGGTCGCCGATCCGTTCGACGAACCCGCGCATGGTCAGGCCGGTTCCGGCCAGCTCCGGGTTCTCGTCGGGTGCACCCACTTCGGGCGGTCGTTGGTCGAACGACGGTCCGTGGTCGAACAGCGTCACCACCGCGCGGCGCATCACCGGGGCGCGGCCGGTGCGCACCGCGACCAGGTTGATCGCTCCAACCGACAGGCCCAGCGGATCGCTCATGTCGCACATCCTGTGTGTCCGTGGTTGGTCGGCGGGCCTGCCACCAACGATAGCGGCCGGTCTGGCCGCCCGACGCGCTCAGCGACCGGGTGGTAGCTGGATGGTCGGCAAGCCGGGCACGGTGATTTCGGACGGCAGCTGCGGCAGCTGAAATGCCTCACCCGGTGTGGCGGTGGGCGTGGTCGGGGCCTCGGGGCTGGCTGTTTCGGTGGCCGGCGGTTCGGTGCTGGTGGTGGTGCTGGCCGGTGGTTCGGTGGTGGTCGCAGCGGTGGTGTCCGTCGTCGCGGCGGGCGGTGCCGCCGGTGCCGCGGTGGTCGCGGACGAACCGGGCGTGGTGGTCGTGGCAGGCGACGTCGTGGGGGAGGTGGTCTGATGCGCGGTGCCGCTACTGAGCCGGACGATGCCCCAAACCAGCACCGCGATCAAGATCGCAGTGACGGCACCCCAGCCGACCAACGCCGTGGGCCGGAGATACCAGGGAGTGGGCGACTCCGGCGGGTCGGGTGGCGACGCGGCCGGTTGGCGACACTCGCTGTAGTCGTTGCCCGCGCCACCGTAATCGCCCATCCGGGTCGGTTCGTCAGCGGGATCCTCCGGCGGTTCGTAGCCGGCCACGGGCACCGATGGTAGGGGTTCGTCGCTGCGAAACCGTGGCTGCGACACCTGGTCGTCGACCGTGGGCGGGCCGGAGTCATCGATACCCGATGTTCCGAACTACCGGTGCGGCGGCAAGGTGATCACCGTCGGGATTTCCGGTGCCTTGGGTATCGGCGGGATGGTGATCACCGACGGCAGTGGGGGCAGGTGCGGCCGGTGCCGCGGCGGCTCGACGGCCGGTCCCCCGGGTGGCGGCGCCTGACGCGGCGGCGCGGCCGGTGGCGGCGCGGCGGCCGCGGTGGTGGTGGTCGTGGTGGTGGTCGTGGTGGTCGTGGTGGTGGTCGTCGTCGTG
>CAZPZQ010000406.1:0-2809 GCA_964590745.1 uncultured Mycobacterium sp.
CCACAGTGTGCAGATTGGTGTGGCGACAATGCGTTCGGCCAGCGGATAGCGGCGCGGTCCGGAGTGCAGGATTCCCGAAATTCTGCAGTATTGAGTCCCGGTTTTCCGCATCGTCCAATCCCGATATTCCGCACTCGACGCAGTTCGAGTCCGAGGCTATGCCTCGGCTCGGCGCAGGGATGCGCCCAGTCGCTGTTCGGAGGCCGGTCGCCGACAATTAGCGCTAGCATTGCCAGCAGTGGGAGGTGGCTGACATGGCGGCAATCAGTGTGCGTGACTTGGATGACGACGTGGCCGCTCGACTGAAGGTTCGTGCGGCCCTACACGGGCGATCCATGGAGGCCGAGGTCCGAGCGATCCTCACCGCTGCGGTTGCCGCTGCCGAGGATGACCGACCCAATCTCGCTCAAGCGATCCGGCAAGCTTTCGCCGCGGTCGGTGGTATTGACCTAGACCTTCCTCTGCGATCCGAGATGCCGCGCGCGGCGCGGTTGCCGTGATCGTCATCGACACCAACGTGGTCGCGGAGATGATGCGCGACGAGCCGGATCCCAACGTCCTCGCGTGGGCCGACACGGTGGGGCGCCTTCCACACCACGGCGATTACCCTGGCAGAGATCGAATACGGCATTGCGCGGCTTCCGGATGGACGTCGGAAAGATCGGTTGACCGCCGCTGCGTCCCGGGTTTTCGGTGACTTCGACGATGTGATCCTGGCGTTCGAAACGCGCGCCGCCGTTCGCTACGGCGAGATCGTGGCCGCCCGGGAGCAGCGTGGGCGACCGATCAGCGCCGCGGATGGACAAATCGCCGCGATCTGCGCCGCCCAGCAAGCCACGTTGGCCACCCGCAACATCGGCGACTTCGACGGCACCGGCATCGACGTGATCAACCCGTGGACGCTGTGACAGGACGGGTCACCCTGAGGCGGTCCGCTCTGGGCGTCGAGCAGCCGCGCTGTGGCGGCGTCGCCGCCCCGCCCGCCGGGCGTGTCCCGGTCGGATGATGATCACCCGTACCACAGCCGATGCACCGATTCACTGGAGCTGCGACTCCTGTGGTGACGCGGACACCGTCGTCAACTGGGCCGATTCGCTCTACGATCTGCGCCGCCGGCGACTGCGAGCCGCCGGTGACAGTCGCGTGATCGCACTATCGGATCAGACCGCTGCCGCCCTGCGGGAGTTGCAACTGCTGGACCCTTACTGCGAGCGGTTGGTCTTCTCCCTCCGTGCCGGAGACAGCGGTGCGCTGCTGGTGGCGAGTCTCAGCCATGTCCGGGCATGACGACGCGGCGCTGCGCAAGGCGCTGTGGAACCTGTACTGGCGCGGCACCGCGGACGTGCGGCGGCGCATCGAAACTGAACTGGCCGGCGACATCCGCCCGGCAATGAAGCCTGAGCCGCTCGACCCGCAGGCGGTGCACGACGCGGTCACCGAATTCGTGGCGCTCGCCCGCGCCGGGGCGTATCTGGGCCGGGATCGCCGGGTAACGCCGAAGGAGCGCACCCGCTGGCGGTTCACCTTCAAGCAGCTGGCCACTGCCGCCGTGGAGGCCCTGCACGCCGGCGAGCCCACACCGGCGATCACGGCCTTGACGCAGCTGATCGATCTGATTGTCGACGCCCGCGATACCTATTACTTCCGCAGCGAGGATCCGGTGTCGGCGGCCGGCTTCGTCGTCTCCGATGCCGCCGCCGCGTTGTGGACCGCGACGTGGCGGCGGCACGGATTCCAGCGGTTCGCTGAAACCGCTGCACCGCAACTGATTCGCTGGGAGTCCACACACGGCTGGACTCGCTGCGGTGACGGACCGATCGCCGCGAAGGAGACCACGCTCACGGTTGTGCTGGTCGGCATGCTGACGGTCCCGGACGCTTGGGAGGGCTTCGCTGAGCAATACCGCAAGGCGCTGGGTAAACGCCGCGTCGGCAGCGGCGCACTGGCGGAGTTCGATCGGCTGATTCGGGAGAAACTCGCTGAGGGCTGGAGCGAGAGCTGATCCCTCCAGCCTCGGTGCCGGGCTGGGCGGCGCGCTGGAACCGAAGAACTACGACTACCTGCGAGGTGATGACTATGGCGTCCAGGATCGACAAAACCATTGGATCGACCAGCTCGATACCACGGATCCATCGGTGACGGCGCGCGATGAAAGGCCCTGCCGTTCACAGCCAACGCACCGGCGGCCTCACTGGTTGGCGAAAAACTCCGCCAACACATCGATGCCCGGCAGCAGCGACCGGGCGGACGGGCCGACGGCCCAGACTCTCCAATCACTGGTATCGATCAGATCCAGCCCGGACATAATTGCGCACTGCGAATAGATCTGCCTGCGCACGTCGTCGATGGTCAGCGGATTCCCACCTATCCGCCAGCGGTGACCGAGCAGTGGATGCACCTCGGTGGCGAGTTGGCCGACCGAAACTGCACCGCGGGCGGCCAGCAGCCCGGCGGTCAACTCGATCAGCTGGGTCTCGAGGGCCCCGGCTCGAATGCCGCCCGAATCCGGCGCACCATGTTCAGATCATCGGCGGCGGCCGCGGCCAGCGACACTTCGATGCATTGCACTTATAAGTGAAAATGTCTATTCTGGCGGGAGCATGCAGTCGGAGGCGGGAGAAGATGGGCGTTGCACAGGAACAGGCCCGCCGGACGAGCCTGACCATCGACGAGGCGGAGATCGCCGAAGCGCGCACCGTGTGCAATTCGGTTGCCAAAGCGGGATCGGCCACCACCGAGATCGAGTTTGCGGTCGGACCCGCCGGCGGGCAGTTGATGCCAATGCCGACAGCGCTTGCTGGACTCATGC
>CAZPZQ010000407.1:0-1862 GCA_964590745.1 uncultured Mycobacterium sp.
CTGCGCCGACCGCGAACGGCCGTCGGCGCAGGCGATCATCGCCGTTACCCGGCGTGCCGGGCGACCCGATCGGCCTGCGCTCGTGACCCCACCGCCATTCTCTTACAGTTGTATTGAAGACCGGACCGACCACTGTCATGTGATACCGTAACGCCATGGGGTCAACCATGGCCGAGAAGATCCTGGCGTCTCATGCGATCGAAGGAGATGTTCGGCCGGGCGCGATCGTCGTCACCAAGATTGACTGCGCCGTCCCCGTCGACCTCAATTTTTACGACAGCTTCTGGTACGAGCCCACAACGGTATTCGATCCGGAACGGGTCGTCATCATCTTCGACCACATCGTCCCGCCGCCCAATCGCCAAGCGGCTGAAGCGCTCGACAGAGGCCGGGAATTTGCGCGCCGGATGGCCATCACTCAGTTACATGATGTTGGCGGCGAGCAAGGTATTTGTCATCAAATCATCGCCGAGGTTCCCTACGCAAAGCCGGGCGAGATACTGGTCTGTACGGACAGCCACACCTGCAGTGCGGGTGCGCTGAACTGCGCCGCACGCGGCATCGGCGCGCCCGAGCTAACATATGTTCTCGCCACCGGCCAGACGTGGTTCCAAGTAGGCACGACCGTGCGCTACCAGATCGAGGGCCGGCTGCCGGCCGGAGCCACGGCCAAGGATGTCTTCCTGTACCTGGCCACTCAATACGGCGACCACGTCGGCCGCAACCTTGAGTTCGGTGGCGACGGACTCGCTACGCTGTCGATAGACGCGCGGCGGACCATCACCACGATGGCCGCCGAACTGAGCGCCGAGTTCGCGATCTGCGAACCGGACGCTGTCTTGGAGGCATTCCTCGCCGAGCGCGGCGAGAGTATCGACGGCGCCGTGCGGCCCGACCCGGATGCGTCGTACGAAGAAGTCCGGACCATCGACCTAGCCGGGATCGAACCCATGGTCAGCCGTCCGCACACGGTGATCCACAACGCCGCGCCGGTCAGCGAACTGGCGGGAAAACGGATAAACCGTGCGTTCATCGGCTCCTGCTCCAACGGTACGCTCGATGACCTGCGTCAAGCAGCTGACGTACTCGCCGGCCAACGGGTTCATCCCGACGTGACCCTCATCGTCACCCCCGCTTCCCAGGCCATCTACCGCACCGCGTTGCACGAGGGTCTTATCGAGACATTGACTGATGCCGGCGCACTGGTGACGACGTCGTCGTGCGGGATGTGCGCGGGTTTCGTCGGTGCGCTCGGCGCAGGCGATGTCTGCATAGCGTCGAGTACGAGGAACTTCCGCGGCCGGATGGGCAGCCCCGCTGCCGAGATCTATCTTGCGTCATCGGCCACGGTTGCCGCGTCCGCGGTGGCCGGCGCGATCGAAGGCGCGACGATCCGGTCGGAACTTCCGACGGCGGAGACGATCCGATGATCCGCGGCCGCGTCTGGTGTTTCGGCGATGACATCAACACGGACCTTATTCAGCCTAGCTTCGCCATGGTCCTCCCCATCGAAGAACAGCCGCGGTACACATTCGAGGCGAATCGGCGGGGCTGGGCGACTCAGGTGGAACGCGGGGACATCATCGTGGCAGGCAGCAACTTCGGCACCGGTTCGAGCCGTCCGGCAGCGCGCGTCTTGAGCGACCTGGGAATCGCCGGCGTCCTGGCCGACTCTATTAATTGGCTGTTCTTCCGAAACTGCGTGAACTTCGCGCTCGCCGCGATCGAGTGTCCGGGTGTGCGTGCCGCCTTCAAAGAGGGTGAGCTGGCACAACTCGACCTCGCAGATGGCTCGATTCGCAACGTCACCCGGGGCGTCAATCTCACCGGCCGCGCATGGCCGCCGCAGTTGCTGGAGATAT
>CAZPZQ010000407.1:1872-2798 GCA_964590745.1 uncultured Mycobacterium sp.
GACTGATCCCGAAGTTGGAAGCCGAAGGTCTGGTGGTGAAGTGAACATGCATCCGGCCGACATACTGCGCGACCGCATGGCACGGGACGTTGTGCTGGCCGGTGGGTGTTACGACTGCCTCTCGGCCGCGCTGTTGGAAGAGGTCGGATTCGGCTGTATAGCGATCTCTGGTGCCGGTGTCGCCGCAAGCCTCCTCGGCGTTCCCGACTTGGGTCTCGTCACGTTGACCGAGATGACGGATGTCGCACGGCGCGTCACCGCCCGTGCGGGCGTACCGGTGGTCGCCGATATCGACACCGGCTTCGGGGGTTTGGTGAACGTTGCCCGAACGATCGAAGAGTTTGTTGCGGCGGGCGTCGCCGCCGTGCACCTCGAGGACCAGCGCTTCGCCAAACGCTGCGGACATTTGGATGGCAAAGAGATCGTTTCGACCGAGGAGTTCATCGAAAAGATCCGCACCGCCGATCGAGCGCGGGGCGGCGATCCTATGTTGCTCATCGCGAGAACCGATGCGCTGGCCGTACACGGGGTCGACGCGGCGATCGATCGGGCGAAACGGGCCCTCGACGCGGGCGCGGACATGGCCTTCGTCGAGGCTCCTTCGTCACTTTCCGAAGTCGAGGCGATCGCGGAAGCGGTACCGGGCCCGAAGGTGTACAACCTCGTGACGGGCGGAAGAAGCCCAGCGCTTCGCGTCGCCGAGCTGGGACAGCTGGGCTACCAGTTGGTGATTACCCCGGTTGTCGCGCTATACCCGACGGTGAGTGCGATCCGGACGGTGGCACGCGCAGTACTCGAGCGGGGCGACGACGTTCCGCTGCAGGAACTTGACCTCACCCCGAAAGCCTTCTTCGAAGCGGTGGGACTGGGCCACTTCGGCTGCCGCGAGTTGGCCTCCGCGTGTCAGATCAGTGAGCAACTGGGCC
>CAZPZQ010000408.1:0-2796 GCA_964590745.1 uncultured Mycobacterium sp.
GTGCCCGGGCGGTCAGCCGGATCGTCGAGGTGTGGGATAAGGGCAAGGCCGCGGTGGTGGTCCTCGAAACGTCGGTAACCGGCACCGAGGGGGCTTCGCTGTGGACCCAGCGCCGGTCCATCTTCGCGCGCGGCGAAGGCGGTTTCGGCGGTGAACGCGGTCCGACTGCGTCGACCGTGTCGCCGGAGCGAGACCCGGATTTCCAAGTGGATATCCCGGTGCTGCCCCAGCAGGCGCTGCTGTACCGGCTGTGCGGTGACCGCAATCCGCTGCATTCGGATCCGGCGTTCGCGGCCGCCGCCGGATTTGACCGCCCAATCCTGCACGGGCTGTGCACCTACGGCATGACTTGCAAGGCCATCGTCGACACCGCATTGGATGGCGACGTCGGAGCCGTCAGGTCTTATGGCGCTCGGTTCACCGGTGTGGTTTTCCCGGGCGAAACGCTAAGGGCGGCTATCTGGAAGGAAGGCGGGCGGTTGTCGGGCAGCGTCGTCGTGCCGGAGAGGGAGAACGCCACCGTGTTATCCGGCGTCGAACTGATCGCCGGCTAGCTCTCGCCGGTTCGCCGAACGTGAAACTGTTGCGAGAAAACCGCGCTTTCGTCGCAACGGCTTCACTTTCGCCGCTCAACGGCCAGCAGCGCGGATGTGTGCGAGGCCACCCGACTCGCCGGCGTTGGCGCGGTGGCGGGACAACGGGGATATCTGCTGGTCAATAGACGAAAGCGGGGCGGTGGGGCGGGCGCGTCGGGTCGCCGACTGTGAGGATATCGTCACCGGTTCGTCACATGAGGCGACATTGCGGTAATACCGCGCTTCTACCGTGAAATTATGTCCTCCGGCGAAAAGGCACCCGCAGTGCGGGATCTGGTCGTGGTCGGGCATGGCATGGTGGGGCATCGCCTCATCGAGAGCATTCGCGGCCGAGACGCCGGTAGCCGTTGGCGCATCACCGTGCTCGCTGAAGAGTCCGACCCGGCCTACGACCGCGTCGGGTTGACCTCCTACACCGAGGCATGGGACCGGTCCCGACTGGCGCTACCGGGCAACGCCTACACCGGCGATGACCACGTGCGACTGTTGCTGAGCACCCGGGTAACCAAGATCGACCGTCCTGACAAGTCCGTGCTGACCGCCGATGGACAGCGTTACCGCTACGACACGCTGGTATTGGCAACCGGCTCCTATGCGTTCGTGCCGCCGGTTCCCGGACATGACCTGCCCGGCTGCCACGTCTACCGCACGCTGGATGATCTCGACCGCATTCGGGATGACGTCGAGCGCGCGCTGGACGCCGGGCACACCCGGTCCGGTGTCGTGATCGGCGGCGGGTTGCTGGGGCTGGAAGCCGCCAACGCGCTGCGCGGGGTGGGTCTGGTGCCGCACATCGTTGAAATGGCACCGCGGTTGATGCCGCAGCAACTCGA
The DNA here is from genome assembly GCA_964590745.1 of uncultured Mycobacterium sp. GTDB lineage: Bacteria > Actinomycetota > Actinomycetes > Mycobacteriales > Mycobacteriaceae > Mycobacterium. The sequence continues at coordinate 1,430 of CAZPZQ010000408.1, forward strand.
CGACGCGGGTGGGGTACTGCTCGGCCGGATGATTGCTGACCTCGGCATCGCAGTACACCTCGGTGTCAGCACCGAGCGGATCGACCCCGTCGAACGCGGTGACCACAGCGCCGGCCTTCGGGTACGTCTGTCCGACGGTGAGGTGATCGATGCCGGTCTGGTAGTTTTCGCCGCTGGTGTGCGTCCCCGCGACGAGTTGGCCGCAGCTGCCGGATTGGCGATCGCCGATCGGGGCGGAGTGCTCACCGACTTGTCCTGTGCGACCAGTGATCCCGACATTTATGCGATCGGTGAGGTGGCCGCAATCGAAGGCTGTTGTTATGGATTGGTGGGGCCTGGTTACACCAGCGCCGAGGTGGTTGCCGACCGACTGCTGGAGGGATCCGCCGAGTTCGGCGAAGCCGACATGTCGACCAAACTCAAGCTGCTCGGTGTCGACGTCGCCAGCTTCGGCGATGCGCTCGGCGCCACCGAGAAATCGCTATCGGTGGTGGTCAACGATCCGGTGAAGCGCACCTATGCCCGGCTGGTGCTTTCCGACGACGCCAAGACGCTGCTGGGGGGCATCTTGATCGGCGATGCCTCGGCTTATGCGATGCTGCGGCCGATGGTGGGCGCAGAACTACCGGACGACCCGATGACGTTGATCGCACCGACTGAATCCGGCGGCGGTAGGGCCGCATTGGGCATCAGCACACTGCCCGGATCGGCTCAGATCTGTTCCTGCAACAACGTGAGCAAAGGTGCGATCGTCAATGCCATCCATGATGGCTGCCACGACGTGCAAGCCCTGAAAAACCGCACCAACGCCGGCACGGCCTGCGGCTCCTGCGTTCCGCTGCTCAAGCAGTTGCTCCAGGTCGAAGGTGTGACCCAGTCCAAGGCGCTGTGTGAGCATTTCAGCCAGTCACGCGCCGAGTTGTTCGAGATCATCAGCGCCACCGAGGTACGCACCTTTTCCGGTCTACTGGATCGGTTCGGTCGCGGGAACGGCTGCGACATATGCAAACCCACGGTCGCATCCATTCTGGCATCGACCGGGTCCGAACACATCCTCGATGGTGAACAGGCAGCGCTGCAAGACTCCAACGACCACTTCCTGGCTAACATCCAGCGCAACGGCAGCTACTCGGTGGTGCCCAGGGTGCCTGGCGGCGAGATCAAGCCGGAGCACCTGATCCTGATCGGCGAGATCGCCCAGGAATTCGGCTTGTACACCAAGATCACCGGCGGCCAGCGGATCGATTTGTTCGGCGCTCGGGTCGACCAGTTGCCGCAGATTTGGAAGCGGCTGGTCGATGCGGGCATGGAATCGGGGCATGCCTACGGCAAGGAGCTGCGCACCGTGAAGAGTTGCGTGGGTTCGG